>NZBF01000020.1 GCA_002687775.1 Nanobdellota archaeon | reverse complement strand
TCCAATCCAGAACTTTAATTGCATTAAATGTTCTACCCTAGCCTGCTCGTGTCAGGGGTGCCGACACAGGATGCCACCCATTTGGAACTGCGCATAATCCCGATGTTAAATACAATAAAATATGAGTTCTTTGTAAAAAATCGGGGGTCTGTTGTGCAAACGCACAGTTAGACTTTTTCTACGAAAAAGAAAATTCATTTGGATAAGGCAATTTCTTAAAAGTAAATGGGGATCGCTGTAAAAAAAGAAAAAATTAAAGTAAATCCTTCATCTCACCCGCAGTAGCGAAAACTTTTGCTCCTTTTTGTTCAAGCATTGTTTTTGCATTGTATGTTGAACTTCCGCAAGAGTAATTCTCACCCGGGATTGAACCAGTACTAGCAAAAAAGAATACTCTCTTGCCTGTAAGATCCTTTCCTTGAAGTGTTTTTTCTAGGTCTCTTGAAAAATCAACTGTATCAAGGTCACAATCATAACAATTGTATTGTTGAACTTCAACAGCTCCAGTCACGTGATTCTTGTCATCAATACAAAAAGTCCCTCCATTTGGAACAACATATATGTCATTACCTTGCTCTAAAACAAATACGGGTCCTCTCCCATTAAGTCCGATTCTTCCTTGACCTGCATTATACTGGATAAACGGCAACTTTGCAGGTCTTGCTTCTACTTCACCAAGAGGGATTCCTTCTCTTAATGCTTGACAAACAATTTGAGCAATTGTGCTGTTGTCTCCTTCAGTTTTATCCCAATCTACACTGAGTGCATAGGTGTTTGAGTTTCTTCCAAAGTAAGAATCCATGAATGTCGTACCTTGTTCTAACTTTACATTTCTATTCTCTAGACTTCTTACAAAAGAGTCTTGAGAGCCATCTCTATTCTGTAGAAGAACTCTTGCAACATGTTCTTTTGAATGGGTTGCTCCATAAGCAAATTCATGTGCAATGTTTACAGGTTGTGACCAAAGATCTACTTCAATTGGCGTCCAATGTTGTCGTTCATAGCCACAACTAGGACTATTCCTGTAATTGGAAATGGACAAAAATGCTTCTGGATTTATTTCTACAACTCTTGCTACTAAATTTGCTAATTCCCCTACTGCTTCTGGTTCATGTGAAACTACCTTAGTAATAACGCGACCTTCATTACGCTCAGTAAAATCTCTTCCTAATTCTTGTATATCTTCATTCATTTTTCTACCTCCTTCCATTTTTTACAGATTGGATAACTGTTATTTGTTATGTAATAGTAATAACACATTAACTATATAAATATTAATTCTCCAAAATTGGAGGATAAAAGCAAAACATTTAAATAAACAGCCATCTTTTAGCATAAAATGGACACGCAAATCTTGGAAGACATCGGACTTTCCAACGCAGAGATTAAAGTATATCTAGCCCTCTTAGAATTAGGAACCTCTACCGCAGGTCCTATTTTAGAGAAAAGCGGACTACAAAACTCAGTTGTTCACATGACATTAAACAAACTTATAGAGAGAGGTTTTGTAACTTTTGTTAAAGAGGGCAAAAGAAACCACTATCAAGCCGCTAACCCTAAGCACATTATTGATTTTATCAATGAGAAAAAAGAACGTTTTGAGGAGATTTTACCAACTCTTCTACTTAAACAGCAACAAGCCAAAGAAAAGCCAGAGATAGTAACATTTAGAGGAATACGAGGAATTAAAGAGTTACTCATGGAACTTCTAGATGCTGGCGGAAAAGAACACCATACATTTGGCTCTACTGCAAAATCTCTCATGCTTGGAGATGCTTGGTGGGTTAGTTATCATAAAAAGAGATCACAACGTGGAATAAAAGCAAAACTTCTCTTTAATGAATCTCTTGCGCATTGGAAAGCTGAAACAAAATATCCAAAATCAGAAGTGAAATATACAAAAGCAGGATTTGAACCATTAACAGAAACCATTATTAGAAATAATAAAATCGGCGTCATCATTTGGAGTGATAAACCTCTTGGCATTATCATTCATCAAAAAGAAGCTGCTAAATCTTACGATCAATTTTTTAAAATAATGTGGAGTACAGCGACCCCCTAAAAATATCTCTAAAAACTAAAATAGAAATTGCCCTCTATTCTTGTTCTTGATGAGACGCTACGCTTTTACTATTGAACACAGACCCCCAGTGCTACGCACAGTATGACTCGGCTTCACCTCGGATTAATTGGAACTCATATTTTACTCTGCGATTTAATCTCCTTCGGAGTTAAATCTTGGTCTCGCCACTCCGTTCCCTTTGGTCACTCGTAACTCGACGAACTTAACAGCGATTAACCAGTTACGTTACGTTTGCCCACTCCGTTTCACTCGTAGTCAAACTCCACTCCACCCAAATTTCAATCCAGAATTTTACGCTACGCTAATTAATTCTACCCTAACCTGCACGAGCTGTGGGGTGCCTCATCTCAGTTGCCACCCATTTGAAACTTCGGTTAATCGCGATGTTAAGAGAAATTTTTTGTCACCTAAATAGGCACGTACGCTTACGCTACTACCGCACATCTTTAACATTGGCACCTTCGTTTAGTCGTCTAAAAACAACTCTTCAAAATTGCTAACGCAACCCTTCATAACATTGACTAAACGGTTACGTTTCACTTCACCCAAATTTTTGCTTACTTATGAATAAAATAAAACCCCATACTCCTTTGAACTAAAAACTATCTTGGAACTAAATCAACTTCTGTTCCGCTGGCCCCCATTTCTTTCATTAACCTATGAGCTTCCGAGATATTTCCATAACTAACCTGCATATCTCTTCGGTGAGATTTCACTGCTTCTAAATCAAAGTAATAAATTCCACTTGCTAATTCTCTATCTAACTGCACATTAAATGAAACATTTCCTCTCTTATATTCCTCTATTAAATCTGATTGTCCCCCAACTACTTTTCTAATTACATCTCCTGTATGACTGGATGATTTTGTTCTCTTATTTATTTCATCATAAACTTGAACAAAAATCTGATAATTTCTACTTTCTGGAGTTAATTGTTCTCTTTTCAAAGCTCTTTCTTTTCCAATAATCTCCTTTAATCTTTCACTTGGAATCTCTCCATCAACTCCAGGAGCAACAACTGTCAAATACTTATCAGCAGTTGTTCTCAGATCTGCTAATACGTCTAAACAAGTAAGATCAACAATTGGTGTATAGACTGAAGCTAAATCTTGTCTATGGGCAAGAATATCTCCTCCAACATCAACAGCTATAATTAAATCGTAATCTCTTTGTCTAACTAATCCCTCTAATTCTTCTCTTAATCTTTCTGTTCCGTACTGTAATGAGAACAAGTAAATTTCTCCAATACCTAAACCCAATTCTTCATTAATCTCGGGCAACTCTGGCTCAAAATATGAATCCAAAGAAACATCTTCTTTTGTAGCAATAAATTTTCTGCTTGGCTTAGATGACCTATTCAGAGTTTTTTCCAATTCTCCATCAAATTCATGCAAAGCCCATGGTGTCAGAAATCCTGCTAAATCTACGTCAATCCCTTGTTCCCTTAATTTTTCAGTAATCAGAACAGAGGAAGCAATATCTCTTCCGCTTCCTGCTCCAATCACTAATACTTTAGAATATTTACTGAACATTTTCACCACCAAAATCCCGAATAATTACATGTTCTTGTCTGATTGCTCTCTTGTCTGCACTTCTTGAATATCTCTGAAGCATTGAATTCAAATAATCAGAAGAAGATCCAAACTCATTAACAATTGCTTCTTTACTCATTCTTTTTTCAAAAAGCAGATATGCTGCTACATCTTGCTCTTCAAGTTTTGCTCCTAATTCTTCCTCATGGCTTTGTCCTTTGTAATAGCCAGTAGTAGGAACTGCGTCAATAATTTCCTGAGGAACACCTAAGACTTCAGCTATTCCATAAACATCAGCTTTATACAAATCATCTAAGATTCCAAAATCAAATGAAATCGGAGTTCCCCATTTAGCAGCATATCCTTGCACAAATTCTGTTCTGTTTCCTGTTCCAAGAATCTTTCCATTAACCTCTCGGGCAATATCATAAAGTACTGCCACTCTTGCTCTTGAAGCATAATTGCCTATTCTGATTTTTCCTGTTTCATTTCCTTGATCAATTGGAAAACATTTGCTAATATTTTTTACTTCAGCTTCAACGATTGGATTAATGGGAATTGTATAATGTTCTGTTCCTAAAACTCTGCTTACTAAGTTTGATTTTTCTACACTTTCATCTCCATCATAAGCAGGCATATTAACAGTAATTACATTTTCTGCCCCTACTGCTCTTGTTGCCAGATAACTTACAATAGTAGAATCAATTCCTCCAGACAAACCAATAATTAATTTAGGTTTCTTTCCATCAAACTCTGGAAGTCCTTCATGGTATTCACTAATTTGATTACAAATATCAGAAACTACTTGTTCATAATCTGCAAACCTGATTTCAGATAAGACTTGATCAATACTTTCTTCTGGGAAGTGTTTAAACTCTTTCATAGTTTCCACCTCCAAAGATTCTATCTAGTATTGAATAATCACCTTTAGCAAAATAATCTCCTAAATGAGTTTTAGATTCTGTGATGCTATCTAAACCCTGAAGAAGATGTTCTTTTTCAATTCCTACTCTACTAAAGCCATCATAATCAAGAGGCAAACCTAACTTCTGATAGGCAGATTCTAATTTCTCATAAAGAGTATTGTCTCCTGTTTGTTCTGCAAAGATTTTTCCAGCAATTAATGTTCCAACTGCTACTAATTGCC
The DNA here is from genome assembly GCA_002687775.1 of Nanobdellota archaeon. Next base: position 1,769 of record NZBF01000020.1, on the reverse strand, counting down.
CATGAGTAGGTCTATCTTCTATATATTGTGGTTGTTGTTCAACCATTCTGTGATATAGCTTATGTTCTCCAGCAGCACTTAGTTCAGTGTCTCCTCTTTCAATAACTATCAAAGAAGAATTATGCAAGTAAGTAGCTAACCTAGTCAAACAAGCATTATCATACCCTGAGAATGATTCATTTACCCAGTCAAGAGCTTCAAAACATTCTGGAACATTATCTTTTACAGCTTCATAATTCAGATTTCCTGCTTTGTATTGAAGATCAATTGAAGCGCTTATGTTAGCAAACAGATCTCCAAATCCAGACTGAGACCATTTTTCTAAATCTGAGATGTAACTTTCAGAAATTGATGGTATACTTACAACAGTCTTAAGAGGAGCTACTGTCTTTTCAAGTTTGCTACCTTCTGTGTATTTGATTACACTTCTATCTACACTTATGCAAGAGGTTGACAATATGGTCGGAATTGTAACGACTTCTTTTCCAACTGCACATGCTCTTCCAACATCTAAAGCAGTACATCCACCAATCGCAAGAACTCTTGAATAATTATTATCTTCAATTATTTTTTCAATATTATCAATATGATTATTTCTAACTAATACTGTCTTTCCATATTGGCTTAATGTCTGATAACCATACAAATCAGTAACAATAAGAGTATCTTCATCCATTAGTTCCTGAACTAGAGAGGTTATACTCTTTTCAGTAAATTCCAGTTCCGGCACTCTTTTTTCTGTTTTCATATTATTCACCATTAAGTAATAACAATATTAACAGAAAAGTTTATAAATATTCGCTACTAATCATATTAGTAGTAGTATGGAAAACAACATAGAATCCCTAAAATCAGCAGGATTATCCGAAAGAGAAGCTTTAACCTACTTAGATCTCCAACAGCACGGAGAAAGCCAAACAGGAAAAATCTGCGAAAGAACAAAGATTCCAAGCTCTCAAATTTATACAATCCTTAACAGCCTCTCAGAGAAAGGCTTAGTTAATTTCAAGATTGTAAACAATATCAAAGTATTTCGTGCTTCTGATCCTGATTCTTTAGCTGTATTATTTGAAGAAAAAGAGAAGCAGATAGAACAGGAAAAAGACCAACTTTTAGATTTCATTTCTAAACTAAAAGTAAAACCAAGTGGAATTTCAAAATTAAGCGACTTCAAATATTTTTCAGGAATTAGAGGAATTAAATCATTATACACAGAAATTATTAATTCATGGGAAACAGGAGATGAATATTTCATTGCTTCTGCTCCATTAGAATCATTCAGTAAATTAGAGGGATTTTTCTTAGATGTAGTTCATAAGAAAAGAATTCAAGACAAAGTAAAACTAAAAATCTTAATCAATAAAATAGGAAAGAAATGGGGGCCTGTTAGAGAAAAGATGCCTCTTACTGAGGTAAGATATGCTGATATAGATACAAAAACGGAGTATGGGGTTTTAAACGATTACTTTTTCCTCATAACTTACGGAAAAGAACCTTATGGATTATTGATAAAAGACGAAAACTTTGCACAAACTTACAAAGTGTTCTTTAACATTCTCTGGAACCAAGCAAGTTCCAAATAGTGAAGTAAGCAAAAACTACGGTGCCAATTAGATGTGCGGTGACAAAAAACTTGCTCCACTTCGTTCCGCACCACGTTGCACTCTCCCTACGCTTCGCTTCGGTCGGGTCTCTTAACAGCGATTATCCGGAAAATCCCTTGCAGGAATTTTCCCAAATTGGCTACGCCAACTTCGGATAATCGCGAT
>NZBF01000019.1 GCA_002687775.1 Nanobdellota archaeon | reverse complement strand
TTTTGGTGGGTTGCGTCATACTGTCGCTCCGTTTCACTCCGCGATTTTTTCTTGCAGAAAAAACGTATAACAGCGATTAAGAGACTACGCCTTGTAGGCTCCGTCCAAATTGAATTTTTGTGGGATGCCTCAAAAATTCAACTTCTCTTAATCGCGATGTTAAGTTCAATATTTTCCAACCTAAAACGATTCTACGCTGACGCTAAATATAACAATCTAAACTAGCGCCTTAATTGATGTAGATTACAAGAAAAAGTTCTGTTTTTGGATACTTATTTAAATATAAAAGTAATTCCTAATGCTATGAAAAAAGATGAAAGAAAAAAGCTAGAAAGTAACATCTGGAAATTCTACATATTTCAAGCATTTAGAAACCTAGCGTTTTTCCTTCCAATCATTGTACTATTCTGGCTAGATAATGGCTTATCTATGACTGAAATCATGCTTCTACAATCCATCTTTGCTATAACTATTGTATTATTAGAAATTCCAACAGGATATTTTGCTGATATTTTTGGAAGAAAGAAATCATTAGTATATTCTGGATTTTTCTTGTTTGGTGCCACTCTTGCTTATGCCATAGGAGGTAGCTTTTATCATTTTTTAATTGCTGAGATCCTTTGGGCTTTTGGAAATTCATTAATTTCTGGAAGTGATTCAGCATTAATTTATGATACATTAGTAGATTTAAAGCAACAAGAAAAATACAAAAAAATCTGGGGAAATGCTGTTTTCTTTCTCTTAATTGCAATTGCATTTGCAAATATCGTGGGTGGATTTGTTGGAAAAATAAATTTTCGTTGGACTTTCTATTTACTACTTCCATTTTTAGCACTTTTAATACCCCTCTCACTTTCAATGCACGAACCAAAAAGACATAAACTTATTTTCAAAAAAGGTTATTTATGGGAATTACTAAAAATAATCAAATATTCCTTTTTGAAAAACAGAAAATTAAGATGGTTAATTCTTTATTCTGCAATTGCTTACTCATTTAATCAATCAGCATTATGGTTTTACCAACCTTATTTTTCATTAAGTGGTCTAGATATAGCACATTTTGGTTTCGTGTTTGCATCATTTCAATTAGTAGCAGCAATAACTTCAAAGTATTCATACAAAATTGAAGAAAAACTTGGTGAAAAATATTCCTTAATATTATTAATTGTCCTTATTGGAGCAAGTTATTTATTAATGAGCAATTTTGTGTATCTTTTCAGTTTTACTTTTGCTTTTCTACATCAATTTGTGAGAGGATTTTCAAAAGTAGTTATTACTGATTATGTAAATAAATTAACAACCTCCGACATTAGAGCAACAATACTTTCTGCTAAAAATATGGTTGGTCAATTAATTTATGCTATAATAATCCCTATCTTTGGATGGATTGCAGATGTTTATTCTTTACTTCAAGCACTAACAGCATTAGGAATTACTACATTAGTTATAGGAACAGTATTCTTATTTGCATTACATAAATACAAAGTGGTTTAAACAGAACTCTTTTTTTCTGAATATCAGCTATGAACGGCGCTAGTCTTCTGTACGGTTGGAAAATACTTGCTCACTTCGTTCGCACCACATTGCACTCTCCTCCCTTTGGTCGTCGGGGAACTTAACAGCGATTATCCGGAAAATCCCTTGCAGGAATTTTCCCAAATTGGCTACGCCAACTTCGCATAATCGCGACGTTAGGCGTAATTTCCAATTCTCCTTTGTTGTGCCACCAAAGTAACCTGAGCACTTAACGGACTTGGCTTCGTTTAGCAAGGATAAAAGAACAAAAACAATTGCTTTGCAACTGGATATAACATTTGCTAAACGGTTCACTTCGTTCTCCCAAATTTTTGATTACTCTCTAAATAGGGGGACAATTTCCTAAGCGTTACAGTTGTAGAAATTTCTTCAACAAACATTAAAGAACTTCTCAAAGCGTCTAATTTTAACATGGTATCAGAACTATGGTATGAAATACTCAGAACTGCCGAAATACCAAGAAACGGCACAATAATAGAAGTAGCTCCTGGCTTTAAGTCTAAAATTGGAAGAGCACTTTCTAACCACGATTTCGCAGGAGATTACTACTTAATTGAGCCAAATCCTAAAGCACTTGAACATAGTCTGATAGAATATCAAAGAATTCTTCCACAAGCAACAGTTTATGGCCATCAAAAATGTCTTCATGAAATAGAGATAGAGAAAGACATTCCTCTACAAGCAAATGCTCTGCTTGCCAATCATGCCCTAGATGACATGGTTCTTGCGATGGGAACTCCTCGCGAAGAAGTGGAAGAATTTTTCTCAATGAACTCTGGCTCTGAAAGAATAAGAAGAACAAGAGAACTCTGGGATGCGATAACACAAACAGAATTAGAAAGATATGCTTCAAAAACTATTGAAAAAATAGTATCTTTTCTCACGAAATCCAGCCCCCAACTTACAATACTAAGTCATTACGAGGGAAAAACTTTAACTAAACATAATATAAACACTCCAAATCAAATAGGAAGTTATGTTGCCCGAGAATTACAACGAATACTTCATGCTCAACCAGATGAACCGCAAAGAAGTATGCTTCAAAGAGCAGGCTATGGTTTAGATTGGGTAATCTCAGATAAGAGAAGAAAAAGAAATGTTTATGTTCAAGTTAAAGAATTACCCAAAGTCATAGAACGCTTACACCCAACAATTTTTGTTGAAGAACAAGCAAGAAAATTAGAAACCCATGAATTTGAAGTTGTTTACACTAACAATAGCCTTTTGCGAGGATTAGGCTTAATAACCTCTGAAAACCAAGACGAGATAGATAGAATTGTTGGGGATTGCTTCGCCTATAAACTCTCTAAAGAACCTAATCCGGATCATAAAATAGTATATTCTGACAGACAAGCCGATCCGACAGATATTGCACTCTCTGGTAATGATGGCTCAGGAAGAGCTTGCTACATTGGTTCAGATTTTAACATCAAGGGAATCGGCAGAACACAACTCGTCAAAAACCCAAAAGATTCCCTTCATGGCACAGGTACTCTTGATCTTGTAACAGCACTTCGCGAAGCTATAACTTCTAATTTTATCTATGAAAAAACAACTGCTGGAACATCGCCAGTATTGGCAGTTCTGGCTTTACAAGATAGAACAAAATATGGGTGGTCTGAACAGCCCTTGCAAAATGCCTTACTTGTTCGCTTAGATGATGGTTCTCTTGATAGAGTAAGCCATCTGGCCTATGCTCCTGCAACAAGAGATGTAAATCTAACAGGATTGATTGAAAAATATGCCAGATTTGATGCAGAAATGTTTGCACATAGAGTACTCCACGGTGCTTGGTCAACGGGAAACTCATCCCTAAATGGACAATGGCTGGATATTGAAAGTGTCTCATTAATACAGGGCAGAGGACCTCGTTGTAATATCACAAAGAAATACATTTCAAACTATTTTGGATATGAGAGTATAGGCATAAAACAAGTAATTGACCAACTAGCAAACATTCTTGGCTCTCCTTTAACAAGAAAAGACTGGGAGCAACATTTTGATGAAGTAAGAGATACACAACTAACGTATGAAACATTAAGACTATTAGGGATTTCACCGAAAGATATTGCTGATGTACAAAGACAATTCCCAGAAACTCAAAATCTTAGAGCAGAATTTGAGGCATTGGCAAAAAAAATTAGCCCCCGTAAAGTTGATCTCAATGTTTTTGGAAATGACTTTGCCGGAACACATCTTCTTGATTTCTCAACTTTATTTAGAACCTTTCCTCGCTTGTATAGGCAGGATGAAAACCTACATCCTTACTTAGTAAGAGATGATGAATTACAATATTGTCGTACAGAGAGGTTTTACCCAGAAAATCATGCTGAAGAATATCTGGCAACAAATGCAGTAATAGGAAGAGAGCAAATCCCTGCATTTACAAGAAGAACAAACGAATTTCTTGCCTCACTACTTGCTTTTACTCAAAGATTAGATAAAGTAGGCTACATCCCAAAACAGGCGACATGGGGAGAAAACGCAGAAATAGCAAACAAAGATGATCCCAATTTTGAACAACTTACCTCAATGATAAGAAACACAACCTCAGCTTACCAAAATGGACAAATCTCGGCACAAATGTTAAATAGTAAACTAAAAAGTATGCTTTAAGTTTCTATTTCAGGAGAAGAATCTTCTGAAAAATAAAGTTCCATTTGTCTTATAGCATATTGTAAAGCCGGTGGTCCTTGCCAAATAGCCCTCTGCAAAGCTTGATAATACCTATTTGACCATTTAGGCACAAGAGGAGCATCAATTTTAGGAACTTTCCGATCCACTATAGTTAAATGCTCATAAAACTCTTCACAGGGAGCATTATCTTTACTTAGCAGAAAATAATCATTTCCTGATAAAAGATCATCCTGAACTTCTCTGATGATCCCAACATATTCCTCTGGTGATAAATCCTGCTGATCAAGATAAGACATTGCATCTATAACAGCTATCTCCGCTAGGGCACAAAAGTTAGGTACATACAGACCTGCGCCAGAGATTTCCTCTCGTATAAAATAGTTTAGAATAATTCCATTTGCATTAATCCACCCTTCATCTCGTGGTAAAAACCAATCAATTCCTCCCTCAAAATCTTTTCTTAATTCAAAATTCTCGTCCATCACCATTACATCAACATCTTTGTGCTTTTTATAAGCAGCAGGATTATCCGAACGATAACATTCCTGAGCCACTCCGCCGATTAAGAATCCTACCGCACCCCTACTTAACAATATTTCATCTGCCCTAATCATTCCTTCTAAACCTCTTGTGGGATTTTGGACTTCTGGTTTTACAAGTTTCTTTATAGCACTAATTCTCAGTTTAGTCAGATTTCTAGTCTGAGTACGGGTTGATAATTCTGTTCTTGTTGTACATAATAATGCCATTGTAACCAAATCAGAATGTCTTTTATTTAAATATTTGTTGTAGAGATATCACCAACAATTATCATCAACTAGCTCTTTAGCTTCAAATTCTTTGCATTCTTCCACATTAAATTAAAATAATTCTCAAATGTTTTTTTGATTTTTTCATTATCAATCAAGATTACTTGAGGCGGTTCATCCCAAACAAAAATTGCAACTTTATCTCCATAAATATTTATGGTTGCAGGCGATTCTACATCAGAGGGGACGGTTTTGTACTCCGAATATTTCCCTTTCTTTCTTTTCTCTCTCCCTTCCCTAATTAGCACTTTTGTTTTTACTTGTTTGGTTTCCTTCCTTTTTCTGAAAATTGGAGAGTAATAGGGCATCTTCTGGGTAAAATAACCCTCAGAACCCATTACAAAGTATGTTTCTCCTTTATCTGTGGAATCTAAAATATCTTGAAAGACTGTCTTTAGTCCTTTATATCCTTGAAACAGTTTTACAGAACTTTTCTGCTTTTTGAATGAGAATTGTTCTTCTAAGCGAGGAATTATCTTTTTAGCAATCTCCTCTTTTTCCTGATAGTAGTCCACTATTTTCTTTGGATTTTCTGGAACATAAATTGTCCTCTTATTTTCATGAACAGTAGAAACCACTCCTCTTTGAATGAGGCCTTTCAAAGCATTATATGTGCTTGATCTATCTAACTGCGCTTCTTTGGCAATCTTACCAGCTAACGACGCACCCAACTTGATTAACGTTAAATAGACTTTTGACTCGTTTACAGAGTAATTAAGCTTCTCTAAGTCTCTGAATAAAGTGTCTTGAAATATATCCATTTTCTATAAATAATCATCTGTACTATATAAATCTTATTGTTGTAGTAAATTCTTCAACAAACTATTTTATACTTACCTTTGCAACATGTATATACAATGGAACAAAGAGACTTAGACTACGTAATAGGAGCGCACAGAGACCATTCTGTAAAGCCAAGCAAAGCCTTCAGAAAATGGGACGGCAAAACACCTTACCACATCCACCCAATCTGGTGTGCAACTATGCTTGCAACAGAGACAACACTTGACGACAGAACTCGTGAGGAGGGAGTATTAACACTTCTATACCATGATATTCTAGAGGATACTACACGAGGCTTGCCGGATTGGTTAAACGAGAGAGTAAAACATCTCATTGATATGATGACTTACGACGGCATGGTTGAAGAAATGAACGAAATATGGCACAAGCCACAGGAAGTCAGACTCTATAAGCTGTATGACAAAGTAAATAATCTTCTAGACTGGCAACGGAGCAGTGTAGTTAAGCATGAAAGATACCAAGACTATGCCAGAAGATTATGTGATGACGCAGAGGCTAACTATGGAGAACTTAACATAACTAAATTTGCGAGGGCGGTTGTAGGAAGATGAAAAACAAGTTTATCTGCTTTGAGGGAGTGGACGGATCTGGTAAAACTACTTTAGCAAAATTGCTAGCTAAAAAGATGGATGCCAGATATTACTACAGCCCTCCTGAAATGCTCCTCCCAATTAGAGCAGGAATTTATGAATACGATGTCGCAGTTAGATTTCAATATTATCTTCTTGGAAACACAATCACGAGTGAAGATGTTGAAAAAACATTAAGAGATCAGTCTGCAATAGTTGACAGATACGTTTATTCAACTCTCGCCTTTCACTTTCCAATACAAGATGAAAATATCCCAAATCTTACACTTCCAGATAGAATAATTTATGTTACGGCATCGTGGGAAGAAATAGATCGTCGCTTATCTCAAAGAGAACATAGAAAGAGTAGCGAACAAATTCCTTATCTTCAATCAGTAGATCAAGAATACAGAAGAATCTTTAGAACTCTTGATAACGTTGTTGAGATTGATACAACAAATGAAACCCCTATAGAAAGCATTAATAAAATACGAAAATTACTGGAGGCATAAAATGCAACAGGAGATAGAAATAAAATTAGACATCCCACAAGATGTGACGACAAATACGGTTCTAAGAAAATTAGAAAGAATAGTTCAAGATAGAGGGTTTACGATTGTGTCCCCAAAAGTTGTGGAGCGAGATTTTCAATATTATGATACACCTAATTTAGATATTTACAGACGAGGAGAAACACTAAGAAGAGTTGGGGGCTTTGATCCAAATAAAAGCAGAGTGGCTTTTAGATATGATTTTAAGATAGGACCAATTGATGATAGGTATGAAGCAAATCATTGGACGAGTGAACAACTGGATGACACTGCAATTTTAAAGCAATTTGATTTAGAAAGATTCTATGCCAGAATTTTTCCAAGTGCTTCTGCCAACACCCAACACCATAAAATGAAATTAGAGAGAAGAGGGACGATTATTGAAGCAACATTAGACTACTTCAATATTATTGGGGGGGCTGGATTTCGTGAACTAGAGTTAGAACTTGAACATGGAGACATATCAGGATTAACAATACTTTCAGAGCCTCTCCAAAGTGAACTGGGTTTAGAAAGAACACACAAACAAAAATACAGCAGAGTAATTGAATCTATACCAAAATATAAAACATTAATAGGAAATTGTCCCCCTAAACTTTAATCTGGCTATGCCAGTGATTTTATAGATGAGAGTAATCAAAAACTACGCCAAGTCCTGTGCTCAGGAGAATTGGAAACTTGCTCCACTTCGTTCCGCACCACGCTGCGCTCTCCCGCCATTTTTATTCTCCCTACGGTCGATAAAAATTCTGGTCGGGACGCCTAACAGGAATTATCAGAGAAA
>NZBF01000018.1 GCA_002687775.1 Nanobdellota archaeon | reverse complement strand
TGGAATGAATGGCCATCTGAACAACAGTGGGAGCAGTGGAGCAGAGAAGGAACTCTCCCAGAATATTGGTCATTTGAAATGGTTGGTACGAAATAGTTCTTCACAAGCTTTAAGAACACTTCACTTCAATTCTTCCCATGTGCGGAATTACTGGTTTTTTTGGTTTTGAAGATGACCAATTACTGGATCGAATGACTAATGTAGTGCATCACCGCGGTCCTAATCAATCTGGTTACTTTTCTGATTATCTTTGCTCATTAGGTCACAGAAGATTATCAATTATAGACCTCAGTGAATATGGACGTCAGCCAATAAGTAATGAAGACCAAAGCATACACATCACGTTCAACGGAGAAATTTACAATTTCCAGGAAATAAAAAACAAACTACGTAATCATCAATTTACTTCTGAAACAGACACTGAAGTGATTGTTTATGGGTATGAAGAATATGGTAATCAAATAATTCCCCGATTAAACGGTTGCTTTGCTTTTGCAATATATGACTCCAATAAAAAAGAAATTCTTTTAGCAAGAGATCGCATGGGAATTAAGCCATTGTACTACACAGTTGTTGATAATAAATTATTGTTTGCGTCAGAAATTAAATCAATCTTAGAGTATCCAATTAAGAGAGAAGTGAACAGAAATGCATTGAATTATTACCTCTCATTTTTCACAAATATTACTCACGAAACGATGTTTAAAGGAATTTACAAATTACCACCTGGTCATTATGCCACATTCAACGAGAATGGATTACATATACAGAAATATTGGGATATTCCAACAAATCATACGTCAAATCCTAAACAGATGTATTCTTTGCTAAGCGACTCTGTGCAAAAAAGACTGATGTCTGATGTTCCACTTGGTATTTATCTTTCTGGTGGAATCGATTCTGCAACAGTTACTTCCCTTGTAAGCAATTTTTCTGATAACATTAAAACGTTCACGGTTGGTTTTGATCAATATTCAGAATTTAAACCTGCAAAAATCACTTCTGATTATTTCAACACTGATCATAAGGAAATCTTGGTAAATCATAAATCAATCAAAGAACTACCAAATATAGTTTGGCACCAAGATGAACCAATGGGTGATCCCACATCAATTCCAACATTTTTACTTTCTAAGGAAGCGAAGAAATCTGTGACTGTTGTGTTAACTGGTGAAGGTGCCGATGAACAATTCGCTGGATACGAACAAGAAAAGTTTATGATGTTACATCAAAAGTATGTTCAGAAATTCCCTCTGTTTTTTAGAAAACCAAGTGCAAAAATATTGCAAACAATTCCTGCCGCTCAATTAAATTATTTTTTCAAATATATGGGTCAATTGGGTGATGAGGGTAAGAAAAGAGTATCTCAATTTTTATCAACAAACAATACAACTGATGCATTAATGAGTATGTTAGCTATTTTTTCGGAAAAAGAAAAGAACAAGTTGACATCATCGTATCCCATTAATCCAATCATTGAGAAAAAGTTTTTCCAAGATAGCCAATCTTTACTAAGTCAATTACTGCGATTTGAAAATAAAGTTCTTCTGACTGAAAATTTGCTGATGAAAGTTGACAAGAATACAATGGCGCATGGAATAGAGGCAAGAGTTCCGTTCTTAGATCACCGCGTTGTAGAATTTGCTGCTGGTCTTCCAAATAATCAGAAAATACGAGGATTCAAAGATAAATACATTTTACGGAATGTTATGAAACCCTACTTACCACAACAGCAAAAGAAACAACGTTTCTTTGTTCCAGTAGACGCCTGGTTGAAACATGATTTACAACCGGTGCTTGAGCAACTATTGAACAAATCAACAATTCAGAAACAGGGTTTCTTTAATTACTATTACATTCAGAAGGCACTTGACCGATACAATAGATCACCATTATACTACGGAAGACAATTATGGACATTACTTAATTTTCAAATGTGGCATAAGATGTTTATTGATGGAGAGAAAGTAATTATTCAGTAAGAATGTCAACCGCTTGCTCTTCGCTGCAATATCTGATATCGTAACCAGCAGTTACTTTTTTGAAATTGAAATATCTTATAGTTTCATCAGTGCTGTCACAATCTTTTTTTAGTCTATATTCTGCTTTAATATGAGCCATCATCCAATCTTTGAGTGAACTATTATCATATTTAACAGACACTACACATTCGCTAGGACAGAGTTCTTCAATAAATAGTTCATGCTGCACAGATGCTTCTAATGAACTTGGTACAAGCATTGCCGCTACTAAAGCTAATGTTTTTCTCATAACCTTCTATTTAGAATGCTGTTTTAAAAAGGTTTACCTCTTAACTGCAACACCAATCAAACTCACACCTTGCGGCATTGACAATTTAGAAAACAACTTATTTTCCAAAGAAATCATCTTGTACAATAAACCATTCAACTTTGAAGGAATAAGAGTCAGGTTATTGACCTTATCCCGATTCTTCCGTAATCGTTGAATGGGATAGACAACTGCACAAGGTACATAAGAAAACGCATTCCAATATTTTAATTGTTTTATATCAAAATCTTTCAACAATGTACTAAGCATTTTTTTGTCATAACGTCTCAAATGATGAGAAAAATCATCATTATCGTTCCATAGATGATTATTTGCAGGGACAGAAAAAATGAAAGCTCCTCCTTTTTTCAAGACTCTATTTACTTCAGAAACCGCTTTGACATCATCAACATGCTCTAAAACATCTGAACACATCACTAAATCAAAATGTTCAGCTTCAAAAGATAACTTATGAATATCTCCGATAACTGCATTGAATCCCTTCCGTGCGCAGTAATCAACTGCCTTAGGAGAATTATCTACTCCAATAACAGTTTCAACATGTTTCTGCATAACTGATAAATTAGAACCAACACCACAACCAATATCAAGAGCTTTAGAAAAGTTCTTTCCAGTTAGTAATCGATCAAGCAAATCCCGTTTTCCCTGGTACCACCAGTTTGAATTTTCCATTTCCTCGATCTGGTCGTAATTTAAATCATCCATCACTCATTGAGTACATGCATAATATTTAAATATGCTGGATTACAGCGACCATAAATGAGTGTGTTAACCATCATTCTCTTCTTTTTGTACTTTTACGGGTTTGGATATACAGTCATTAATCTATCGAAAGTAAAAGAATCAAAAGGATTTGAGAAACATGCAATAAGACTAGGATTTGGGATTCCAGCATTCATAACAGTTGGGGTTCTTCTGAATCTTGTTAATATCCCTCTATATTGGTTTATTTTCCTCATTCCATTCCTTTACACTTTGTACGATACCAGAAATAAATTCAAGATTCCAAAAATATCCAAAAAATATATTAAAAAATTATTAAACAAAAAAACTCTTATTTTTATTTTACTCATTTTTCTCTTTGCAGGAAATCTCTACATGTACACTACTGGGAGTTTCGCCTATGAATACTTGGAAGACGACGATCCCTGGACGCATGCTAGGGAGATGAAATATATCAGCATTGAGAAAACGTTAGATGTTGATTATACTCGGCCTGTCAATTATCTTGATCCTTACCCGCCGGCGTACTCATTAATTATGGGCATTCTACATCAAACAAGCGAGGAAGCACAATGGACATTGAAATTTTTTAATTCTTTATTAATTTCATTAAGTATAATCTTTTTCTTTTTCTTGGTACAAGCATTGACAAAGAATGATGCAATCGCGTTAAGCAGTACATTTATCTTATCCATGCTTCCAAGTTACTTGAGCCATTTTATTTGGTCACACTCATTAATTCCGTTTCTTTTTTTCCTTCTGATTTTTTCCTATACAACCATCAATAAAAGAAATTGGTGGATTCTTACCACAATAACAACATCTGGCATTTTTTTAACACATAGTAGGCAAGTAATAAAACTAGCAATTCTTGCAGCAATCTTCTTCGGATTCAAATGGTTGTACACAAAAAAAGTTCCAAAAAAGATATTCAAAGCGACAGTAGTGGGATTCATAATTTCCTTGTCGTGGTGGGCATTTAAGTTTACTGATTTTATCCGTATGATTACTGAAAGTGGAAGGAATGCAAGAATAATCTCTGAGACACTCCCTGAAACAACGGGAATGTTTACAAAACTCATTAAAAAAATTCCGTTAATGTTTAGTCCCACAGGCGGAAGTGCAACAAGAGCGTACACATTCCACGATTTTTTCACTGCCACTTCCTCAAACCATATTAACAGTCCAGTTGGTTGGGGCATGGTTATAACTGTTTTACTGGCGGTAGGATTATTCATCTTACTACTTAAATTCAAATCATGGAAAAAACAACGGTGGATTCCTATCGTACTTCTTTGGTTCATTATTACATTTTTACTCGTGAACTCTGCAACGTTTAATTTACCCATTGGCTTGGCTGCTTTCAGGACATGGATGTTACTTGCAATTCCTGTGTCAATTATTACTGGGTACGCCATCTATTGGATTATTTCGCTTAAATATCCATTAGTGGAAATTAAATATCTTCTTTTCATAGCAATCGTTGTTGGAATAATCTTGACATCAGGGATACCTAAATTTTTAACGAACACGTCTCCTAGCTGGTCAGCTGGCGGTAAATGGGGATCATTTGACGAATTATCAGGGTACTTATGGATGAAAGAAAATTTACCACTAAACACGAAAATTTTAAGTTATAGTTCCCAAACAAAAGTAATGATTGGCATTAACATGTTTGCTTGTGTGTGGTGTGAAGAGTTTAGGGACTTTAAAATTGACATTTTAGAAAAAGATATGAATGTTGTTCATACATGGGTGGTTGAAAATAGATATCAGTACATTGTATTTGGAGGAATGGAAAGGAAATATCTTGGCAATGAATATGCAGATAAAATAACTGAAGAACTGAATGAGCAAAGTATTCCAAATTCAGATGAATTAGGTAAAATACGGGGCCATCAAATAGCGAACCAACTAATTGATCAACGAATACAAGAAGCAAATGATTCAAAGAAATTTGCTGTTGTGTATAATAACCTCGATTTTGTATTATTTGAAGTAAAATGAATGTAGCGACAATACTATTATTTTTCCTGTACTTTTACGGTTTTGGTTACTCATTTCTAAGACTTTTTAACATTCAACAAGTTTCTGACCCAATAGAAAGAAATCTCATTCGTATAGGTATGGGTGTTCCAATTTTCATAGTGTTTGGTGTTCTGCTTAACATGTTGAAAATTCCATTGCAATGGTGGATTTTTTTAATTCCAATAATATATGCATTCTACGACTTTGCAAAAAATAATAAAATTAATTTTCCTGATCTTAATTTCTCTAAGAAGAACATCATATACATTTTTCTTTTAGTTATATTCCTTTTACATCTATTTATGTTTGTCAAAGGAAGTTTTGCGTATGGTTATCTGGAAGATAGTGATCCTTATACTTATGCAAGGGACATGAAATATGTCTCAGTTGAAAAAACGTTAGATGTTCCATATTTCAGACAAATAAACTTTCTTGACCCGTATCCTCCAGGATATACCATGATTATGGGTGTTTTGCATCAAACAAGTCCCGAAGCCCAATGGACTTTAAAGTTCTTCAACGCCCTTTTAATTTCATTAAGTCTTATATTTTTCTTTTTCATGGTAAGAGGTCTCACACGCAATTCTCAAATTGCACTGGCAAGCACTTTTGTGTTATTGATGATTCCTTCCTATTTAAGTCATTTTATTTGGTCCCATTCATTAATTCCACTTCTTTTTTTTCTTTTAATTTATTCATATTTAAGAATAGATTCCAATAAAAAATGGTGGATAATGTCTGCAGTTGTTACTGCTGCAATTTTACTTACACATCATAGGCAAGCAATAAAACTCGCTATCATGGGTGGAATTTTTTTCTTTGTTACTTGGTATCATACAAAGAAATTCCCAAGGGGAATATTTCTTTCTGCACTAGCTGGTTTCTTGATATCTTTATCTTGGTGGGCATTTAAATTCAAATCTTTAGTACGCATGATGGTGGGTGGAGGAGCTAGTGACATTGTTTCCCAAACTACTACTGGATCTACTAATTTTATTATGAAATTGGTTCACGCATTTCCTGTTTTGTTCAGTCCAAGTGGTGGAACAACGACTAAGGCTTACACATTTGAAAATTTTATTTTTGCGACAAAATATCCTCATATTAACACGCCAATTGGTTGGGGTGTCATGATATCATCTCTCTTACTTGTAGGACTCATTTTTTTAATATGGAAATACAAACATATGAAGAAATCTCAAAAAACTTGGATAGGTATACTTCTCTTTTGGTTCTTGTTTACCTTTCTGGGAGTTAATTCACAAACTTTTAACCTTCCAATTGGTCTTGGAGCATTTCGAATGTGGATGCTTCTTGCTATACCTGTAAGTATTTTAGCAGGGGTTGGTATCGTTGCATTAAATACAAAAATGAAATCAAAACATCTATTCACGTTTTTAATTGTTCTTCTTATTTTTTTCACAGCAGGATTACAGAAGTATCAGTTTAACACGAGTGACGGTTGGCAATATGGTGCTAAGTGGGTCAATGCTAATGAAGTAAATGAATTTGTTAAGATGCGAAACAGTTTGCCCGTGAATACAAAAATATTTACTTTTGGTTTACAAAATAAAGTTGTTATTGCATTCGATATGTACGCCTGCGTATGGTGTGAGGAATATCGAGAATTCAAGAAAGATGTAATAAAAAAAGATATTGATGAAATTCATAGTTGGCTGAAAAAACATGATTATAAATATTTGTTAATCTCTCCAATGGATCTTAGGTACTTTGTAAAAATTTACGGAGAGAAAGAGGGATTAAATCTAATGAACGATAAACTTAATGAAATGATTGAGTCACCTAAATTTAACGTAGTTTATGCAAATCAACCACACGTGATTTTGTTTCAAGTTACTTGAATGTTTCTTTAGTGACATATTTTGAAGAAAATATTAAGGTTATCATGGCTACCATATAGGAAACGAAAAGGAATGTGAGATACATACTTCCGCTAATCAGGGGAGGTACTCCTAGTAAAAACAAAAGATACACTGCTATGGATTCCCTTATGCCCGCACCTCCCATGGATATTGGGAGAAGTGAAGAAAGTGTTGATAACGACTGAATGGAAATAATAGCTGCTAGGGGAATTGAATAGTTTAAATGTGAAAGAAGTATCTTAATTGTTATAGATGCAAAAATTAGCAAAGTTAATGTTAAGATAATATCAAGAAATAATGCTTTCTTTTTATATTTGTATAGAATGCCTAAACTTTCACTATATTTAAAAAACGGTTTACGTATGAATTTTGGGAGATGTTTAATTATTTTTTCTCTTACATTTTGAAATCCCAATGGTACTAAAATCATCATTGATGCAAGAACAGAAAATAATACTTCATTAATTGGCAAATGAAAAAAAAATAATGAAGATGTAATACCAATAAACACCATAATGGAAAATGATATTATTTTATCGGTCGTTATTACAGCAAGAGTCATACTCATTGGTATTTTGTTTTTTAGTAATCCAACTAAAGATAATTCTCCTAATTGTCCAGGTAAGAAGAGACCAATAGATTTACTCAGAAACCTGAATTTAAGAATTTCCCTCGGTGAAATTTGCGCTTTATTGTTGCGTAGCAAGAAATAAATGCTTGTTCCACTGAAATACACAGAGAGGAAAAAAGGGATAAAAAATAAGATATAATATTTGTATCCCATACTAAATATTAGAGAAATCATCTTGCTTAAGTCTACCATATACACAAGTAAAGTCAGTAAAGTAATACTATACAAAAGTCGAAATAAGAAAGATAACTTCATCAAAAGAACCATTTCATAAGCTTTATAAATATTGTGAAGAAAAAATATGCAATGGCAAAAATGATGCAAACTACTGAGAGGTTAATTCCTGACAGAATTACAAA
This sequence comes from Nanobdellota archaeon, assembly GCA_002687775.1. Next base: position 90,982 of record NZBF01000018.1, on the reverse strand, counting down.
GACGGAAGATTTCCTTATTTATTTACGTCACGTGGCAACATATGAATTTCTGAAAAAATATATTGAACCAGGGGATAATTGTTTGGAAATTGGTTGCGGTATAGGGTTCGGTTCTGACATTCTTGCAGGGAAAGCAAAAAATGTCATCGGTATGGATATCGATGAAAATGCAATAAAATATGCTAAGAAACGATACCGTCAGCATAATCTTTCATTTCAACGAGCAGACGGGTCAAACATCAAAGCAAACAGTAACGTGTTTGATAGTTGTGTAGCGTCACATATCATTGAACATGTGAAGGAAGAATCTAACTTCATAAAAGAACTGAAACGAGTAACAAAGAAAAATGGCAAAATTATTTTTGTAACGCCTAACAGAACGTATCGTCTTAATCCTAAAGAGAAACCATGGAACAAGTTTCATCTTCGTGAATATTCAGCTAAGGGATTAATGAGTGAATTACGTAAACATTTTTCTCATATTACTTTGCTTGGTATTAAAGGAAGTGGGGAAATAAATAATGTGGAATACAAACGTATACAAAAAATTCGAAAACTTATTAGATTTGATATTTTTGGAATTCGTCATTGGGTTCCTCAATGGGTTCGTAATATTGTTAAAAGAAAGTTAGGTGGAGTTTCAAAATTTTTTGATGATAGTTACCTTACCACAGATTTTATAATTGATTCTGAAATTAATAACGCTCTAGATTTTATTGCAATTTGTGAAAATAATAAGCAAATGAATGGTGTCATACGCTACTACAAAAATCAACCTCTGCGAACAAAATGGGAAAAATGGACAGGTCTTAGTGAGTACACTGATGGATATAAAATTACAAAAGCAAGGAAGAACATATTTTTACAATTTCTCTCAAAGCAACCAAAAAATCAAAAAGTGTTAGATGTCGGTTGCTACGTTGGTGATGTGGTTAATCAAATTTCAATGCAGGGTTTTGATGCCTACGGTATTGATGTGGTGGGTGAAAATATTGTTGAGGCGAAAAAGAAATATCCAACATTAACATTTAAAAAAGTTGATTTGCACAACGCTATTCCTTTCCCTGATAATCATTTTGATATGATTTGGGCAGGTGATATCATTGAACACGTGCATAATACTATAAAAATATTCTCAGAATTAAATAGGGTATTAAAACCAGGAGGTCATTTAGTATGCTCAACCCCATATCACGGAACACTAAAAATGCTTGCAATTTCCCTGGTTGACATTGATAACCATTTCCATCCTGAACATCCTCATGTTCGTTTTTATACTGCACGTAATTTTAGGAAAATGTTGAGAAAATATGGTTTCTCTGTAAAAAAGGAACATTATTTGGGTAGAATGCGTTTCCTCTCAAATAATATGTTATTTATTTCAAAAAAAGTGAGACAATTAGATTGGGAGAAAGTTCCAGATACGTTTAGATAGATTTATATATCTTCTTCTTCTTCTTATGAAAAAAGAGTTAGTGGTGATTTCACTTGTTTTAGCTTTATTTTTAATTGGCTGCGCTCCTTCAGGGACACCAGAAGGTATCCCTCCAATCCCAGAAGAGGCATTGGCTGGTCAGGCATATTACTGGCAGATGACTGCCGAGCAATTAGCCGCTGGCGTTTCTTTGGATCAAGGATGGAATGGACTTACATGGCCATTGGAGGATACCACTGTGCAGGCAGCATCGGCAGAAATCAGTGATAGTGTTCAATGGGTTTACGTTCAAAGTGAAAAGAAATATTATTCCATTTCCCGGGCATCCTCATTATCATTTATGCAGAATGAGCGGTATTACCTCTACATGCGAAATGCTGTTAAGTGGAAATATACACCGGAAGTGGAAGAAGCAGGTTGTGAGGGAGAAGGTTCTTCCTGTGTTGTAGAAGGACTAGTTGGTGCTTGCGCTGAGGGAAGAATTGAATGTGCTTCTGATTTACTTATTAATAATCTTGGTCTTGGAGCCGCAACAAGATGTGTCCCACTTGTGGAACCAGCTGAAGAGTTGTGTGATGGCCAGGATAACGATTGTGATGGTAAAATTGATGAAACTTTTGCTTTCCAGGATGATCCCAATAATTGTGGAAGTTGTGGAGTTCAATGCACTGAGGAGCAAGAATGTCTTGAAAGTGAATGTACTGTAGTAAAGAAGATAAATGGTTGCCAGGAACTTGATGTGGAAAATGCTCTCTACGTTTTAGAAAATGATATTCACATGGAAGACCCTATCCAAAGTTGTTTCTTCTTTCGACGGGATAATATCATCCTTGACTGCCAAGGACACTCTATCATCAGGGATGATCACGAACGTTATGGCGCGTCTACCCTTCCTGATCTTAATGGAGTTACAGTAAGAGGATGTCACTTTTCAGGATTTGCCAGAGCTATAAAATTTTCGAGCGTTCACGGCGGATCAATAACAGACAATGTCCTTGAAAATTCACTGACTGGAATTTTTTTGGTGAGAAGTGATGGAATTACTTTAAGTCGAAATACTGCAGATAATAACATTTTCACAGGCATTAAGATACAAAATAGTGAGAACAATGTTTTAATCCAGAATTCTGCCCAGGGGAATCTCGTAAATGATGGTTTTTCAGTAAGTGGAGGGTTGTCGGGACATACATTCACTGGAAACACGGCTTGTGGTAACGCACGAAAAGACTTCTTTTGTGCTGCTGGCAGTTCCGTTTCAGGTGAAGATAACACTTTCAGGGAAGGAAATATTCATCAGTGTGATGATAACTGGCCAGAGGAAGGTGTCCATTATGAAGAATGTTCAGTAGAAATAATCAATACACGGCCTCAATAAATGAATTAGATCTTTTTGTCAAACAATTTCTTAACATTATAAACAAGTATTCTAACCATTTAATAGTGAGTGGTTTTGTGAGCATAGCTACTGGAAGAACACGAGGAACAGAAGATGTTGATATGCTTGTTCCAGTAATGAATAAGGACTGATTTTAAGAAAAATGCACATGTATACTTGAGAAATATTGGACTGTTAAGAAAAAAGTAATATTCATGTTTCTGGTTAAGTAACCCGCAATAATTCACAACCTAAATAAACTCTTTTCTTCAATTTCTCTTAATGTACAAAGAACGTCTTATTAAGAGTATTTCAATTGTTTTTATCTTCAATATCTTTGCAGCGATAGCAGCGTATATTACTAGGATTGTACTTGCCAGATCACTCACTCCGGCAGAATATGGCCTATTTTATTCAGTTTTTACCTTCTTCATATTCTTTCTCTTTTTTAGAGATTTAGGATTAGGTAAGGCATTAGTGCGATTCATCCCAAAATGGAAAGTTGAGGAAAAATTTAGTAAAATCAAGTCCGCGGTAATGACTGTTTTTTTCTACCAATTACTCAGTTCACTTATCTTCACTTTAATTTTCCTACTCTCAGCAAATTACCTTGCAACAAATTACTTCAAAGATCCCCGTGCAGTGAAAATAATCTACTTGTTTATTATTTACGTAGTCACATCCATTTTGTTTACCAACATCAAAAATATTTTCCAAGGATTTCAAAGAATGAAACTCTACGCTTTAGTAGAACTCTTCAAGAATACTATTGTACTTATTTTAATACTTATTTTTCTGTGGGTAGGTTTTGGCTTATTTGCACCAATCTGGGCATTTGCATTGATTTCTTCAATTTTGTTTGTCATCTTCATCGCTTACGCAGTGAAATCATTTCCCTTTCAAAAATACAAAATAAGCAATTCAAAAGATGTTAGTAAACAACTTTTTACTTTCGGCATCCCTGTCATTTTCACAGGTATTGGTGGGAAAGTTATTGGTTACATTGACACATTACTCCTTACTTATTACTCAACACTTGACCAAGTTGGTATTTACAACGTTGTACTCCCTTCAGCATTATTGTTACTGTTCATTGGAAAATCTGCAACAGCTGTTATTTACCCATTTGCTTCTGAAGTAATTGCAAGGAAGGAACACAAGAAAATATTCCATGGACTTAAAATATTATACTCTTATGGTGCACTTATCCTTTTCATTATCATCTCCATCCTCGTTATTTTCGCAAAACCTATAATTACTCTCCTTTTTGGTTCTGTGTACGCTTCAGGTACCTTAGCATTTCAAATAATATTAATTGGCACTGCGTTTTTTCTCATTGCATCAATCACTAATAGCATAATCACTGCTGCTGGTAAACCCATTTGGGTAACTGGAATTATTGGGGTTGCTGCAGCTTTAAACACCATTGTAAATATTGTGTTAATTCCAATGTATGGTATTACTGGTGCTGCAATTGCAACAACGATGAGTTATATCTTAGTATTCATCTTTTCAGTTTTATTAGTGAAAAAATCTTTACAATGAAAAAGGAAATAAAAAAAATATTTGAACTATTCAGTGAAATAGATTATGCTATCTTACGTAATTATGAATTTCTGTTAAATGATTCTAAGCCCGGAACTGACATAGATTTGGTAGTAAGTAAGAAAGATTTTGACAGAATGCGAACTATTTTACTTGATAATGGATTCACCGAATACTCGCAACAGTTTTCTTTACAGCATAAAGGATTCGGAAAATATTTTCCTAAGTTACGAAAAAAGATAGGTATTGATATTCAAGTATCTGGTATCCATTGGAACGACATGGCTTACTTGGATGAAACAGTTTTAGAAAGAAGGAACGTGCAGAGTTACTTCTACACTCTTTCAAATGAGGACAAATTTATTATGTACATTTGCCACTCTATTCTAGGTAAGCGTTATTTCAAGAAAAAGTATCAAGAGAAGATTACAAAATTATTAAAGAAAGATTTGGATAGGGAGTACATTTCAAAAAACCTCATAAGAATTTTCAACAAAAAATTAGCAAAAAGAGTTATTAGAAATATTCAAAAAAACAATTTTACATTCCGCCCACACAGATTCGTTTTTTATTATATTTTTAAAAGCAAAAAAAATGTAAAAACATTCATCAATATCTTTTTTCGCTGGCTCAAATGGAAACGATTTGGTAATAATTATCCTCTTATTTCATTCATTGGTCCTGACGGTTCCGGCAAATCATGGAACGCAGAAGAATTAAGAAAAGTTTTGGAAATGAACAATCGCAATGTCGAACTCATTTACACTGGACGTGGTAAAGGTAATTTACTTCCAATTAAAAAAATTGCAAATATATACAAAAAGAAGGAAACAAAGAAAGTTAAAGCAAAGAAAATAAAGATTGCGAATAAAGATAAAGCAAAATTAGCATACACTCTCGCAGCCCCATTCTACACTTTAGATTTATTACTTCGTTATCTCTTTATTATATTCCCAAAAAGAAAAAAGAAAATAATTATCACAGATAGGTATTGCAGTGATATTTTGCTTATGACCAATGTGCCTTTGAAGTTAAAGAAATTTCTCTTATCACTGTTCCCAAAACCAACAATAACATTTTACTTACACAATGATCCTCAAATTCTTTTTGACAGAAGAAAACAGCAACCACCCGAAGAATTGGAATGGCAAATGGATATGTTTGAACATTTAGTACAATCATTCAATGCAAAGAAAATAAGAACAGAAGACCCTGATATTGATTTTCGAACAATCACGAATGAAACGTTTGAGTATTTTATGAAGAATAGGTATTGAAAGTAAATTCTAAAACATTATAATCACAATCATCCCACTTAACATTATTAATGCACCAAGCACACGGTGACTCATGTTCTTTTCATGGAAAAAGAAGCCTCCAAATAAAACTCCAAAGAGAACACTCATTCTCTTAATTGAAATAACATAGGGAACAATTTGCTGAGTTAATGCAATATTGACGGAAACTGCCGTTAACCCCAATATAGCACCGGCACCGACAATTTTCAATCCATGTTTTCTGACGGTTTCAATGAGTGGCAATTTTTGTATTAATGATATTACCAAGAAAGATAATCCTAATCCAAGTGGAATGAATGAGTACCCAAAGACAGAATCGGAATTGATTACTACTATTTTATCAAAATTAATTCCAAAACTATACAAAAAAGCTACTATGAGCATGTATACCGTTCCCCTAGTTTTAAAGATGTGTTGAATGGGTTTCAAAAATGGTTCTCCGTCATGCGAAATGTTGAGTACGTATGAGCCAATGACAATCAGTAAAATGCCAGCTAAGCCAAACAATGTTGGGAATTCACCTAATAGAACAAAAGACGTTAACAAGGTAAATGCTGGAGTGAAAGAAATTATCGGCATGGCCAAAGATAAATCTGTATGTTTCAATGCTTTGTACACTAACGTAACTGCAATGACATTAACAAAAACACCACCAAAGACTCCGAAATAGAATCGACCAGATATTTGAGGAACATCACGCGTTAAAGCGAAAAGTTGCAGAATGATAAAAGTTGACAGAAAAGTTCCAGCAGCAAGAATATATTGATTTACCTCCTTTAATAACTTTTTTGTCCATGTATAGTAACTTGCACTGAAAACAGCTCCCAATAGTGCCCACAGATACCAGATCATGCATGTTATGACTCATACACACTTAAAAAACCTTTCGTCACCTTGCGAACATCAAACTCTTTTGTTTTTTCAAATGAATTGGTAACCATTTTTGTTTTCAATTCAGTATCTGTCAATACTCGCTGAATCTGTCGCCTTAAATGAGTAACATCTCCTGGTGAAGTCATTAATACATCTTTCTCAGGTGAAACAATTTCTAGTAATTCTGGCAAGTCCGAGGTGATGACCGGTGTCTTGCACGCCATAGCTTCAAGTAAACAGGATGGATTGCCCTCCGTTCCTTTCATGTTTTTATATGGTAAGACAAGAACATCAGCCATGTTGACATATTCAGTTACATCAATATCCTCAGTAATTACTATGACACTTTCATCTAACAACTCTTGAAATTCTTCACTTACTTTGTGCCTGGGAGCTAACAGTAATGTAGCATCTACACCGTCCATGGCTTCCGCAAGAAACTGAGGTCCTTTATTTTCGTGCAAACTTCCATAGTACAGTACAATTTTTCCACTCAACCCATAATTATGTTTCAGAATGTTTTTATCCAATGGCAAAAATTTGCGTAAATCAATATGGGAACGAATGACTTTGATTTTACTGGGTAAACAACCTCTGTGAATAAGACGTTTCCTGAATATTTCAGTTGAAACGGTGACAACGTCGACCATATTTAAGAGAAAAGATGTTCCTAAGCCACCAAACAAATTCTTGGAATATGATTTCAGAGTGTGAATGGTCTTAGCCTTTGGTGATGTGTTTTTCTTCACCAGCATTGTTTTCATGACAATGATGGGTGCAGCTGAAAAACCGTGCACTATATCAAATTCGGCACCTAGTTCTTCCTGCACTTTTTTTACTTTCTTAATAGTCTCAGAAATGCTTCTTTCTGCAATTAATACCACATTATGTCCCTCTTCAACTAATTGCCTTTTGAACTCTGTAATCGTTATTTTAGTAGCTTCTTTATGTCCTGGAAGGAATCCATGTGAGAGTAGTAGTATGTTCATAATCAGACCATTCAGGAATGTGTTTATAATAGTTGTTGAACTGTGTACTAATCCATAAACTATTTAAGGTAAAGACGTACATGAATACTCATGACCGCAACCCCGGAAGGAATAATTCTCCCATTAATGCCGTTTCTTACTGAAGATGGGAAGTACAATTATGATGCTGTTTTCCGCCAAGTTGATACTGCATTGGACAATGGAATTGCAGGCATATTTGCATTAACAACTAGTGGTCAGTCAGAATTATTTGACATTCGTGAAAACAAAACATTAACCGAATTAGTTTCTGGCTTTGTAGATGGGAGGGTTCCTCTGTATGTTGGCATTGGTGATGGAACGGATGAAAGTTATTCCCGTGAAATGTTACGTCATTCTCAAACTATCCAGGCAGACGCTGCTGTTGTCAAGTGTGCTGGCATGACTCCAGATGAACAAGTGGACTATTTTCGGCAACTCAATGAGGAGGGAGCACCCCTTATAGCTTACACTTTGGGTAATGGGGAAAAGAGATTACAAAGAATAGAAGATATCATGGTACTACCCAGAGTGATTGCAGCGAAAGCAACTATTGATTTGAGAACAGAGGGAAATGATGATTATTTCAAACGCGTGGTAGCAACTGGAAAACCTGTGTATGCAGGTGACGATGTTTCACTGCTGGCCGGACTACAGCTTGGGGCAATTGGTGGAATTAATGCAATGGCGAACTTTGCTCCAGATAGATTAGTAGCAATTCCGCATGAACTCAGAATTGGACATTTTGATCATGCGAAAGAATTACAGCAGGATATGAACAGTTTACTAAATACACTTTATTATGGCAAGGATACTAATGGTCAACCTATTGACGGTGCTTCGGCTTTGCAATGTGCAATGGCGCAACGATTCCATTTTGGAAATCCAACAATGAAAGAACCTCATCCTACTTACACTGATGAGACTGCGGAACTTATTCACCGTGCTGCTTTGTGGTACTTAGCTCGTTAATCCATAAACTATTTAAACCATTTCAAACAGAATATTTTCTATGCAACCAGTAAAAATAGGAGACAAGTTAATAGGACCAAACCAACCAACATTCTTCATTGCAGAAGCTGGAGTTAATCATGACGGTGACATAAACAAAGCTAAACAACTTATTGATGTTGCGGTCGAAGCAGGAGCTGATTGTGTTAAATTTCAAAGTTTCAAAACAGACAAACTTCTAGTTCAAAATCTTGAAAAAGCAGAATACCAGAAAGTAGGAGATGGAACCGATGGTAATTATGCTGAGATGATTCGACGTTTGGAAATTAATGAGCAAATGCACGTTGAACTTTTCAATTATTGCGAACAAAAAGGAATCATGTTTCTAAGCACTCCGTTTGACAATGAAAGCACAGATTTACTTGATAAACTTGGAGTAAAAGCATTCAAAATAGATTCTGGTAATTTAAATCATCCTCAACATTTGAAACACATAGCGTCTAAAAGTAAACCAATTATCTTGTCAACAGGTATGGCGACTATCGGAGAAATAGATGAAGCAGTGAAAGCAATTTATAGCACTGGGAACAAACAACTAATACTTCTGCATTGTACTTCCAATTATCCACCATCTCCTTTAGATGTAAACCTAAAAGCAATGAAAACACTTAGATATCAATTTAACATTCCTATTGGATATTCAGACCACACTCCTGGCTTACCAGTCAGCCTAGCTGCTGTAGGTCATGGTGCCTGCATTATAGAAAAACATTTCACTCTTGATAGGAATGCAAAAGGACCAGATCATTTAGCCAGTTTGGAACCGCAGGAAGTAATTGATTTAGTCAAAGGATTCAAAATGATTGATCAAGCCATGGGATCTTCAGAAAAACAACCAGTTGAAGCTGAAAAAGGAGTAGCAGATAGTTTACGAAGAAGTGTGGTTACCATAATAGATATTCCCAAAGGAGCAACTATTACTCAGGAAATGCTTTCTATCAAACGTCCGGGTAATGGTATACCTCCCAAATTCAAAGATTTAGTTGTAGGTAGGATTGCTCAACAGAATATTCCTGCTGACAGTACTATTGCTTGGAGTCAAATATGATCACAATAGGAAATAAAACAATTGGAAACAATCAACCTACTTTCTTCATTGCCGAAGTTGCTTCAGCACACGAAGGAAATCTTCAAGTGGCAAAACAAATGATCCTGGTTGCTGTTGAAGCTAATGCTGACGCTGTTAAATTTCAAGTCGTGGATAAAGATGAACACATGGTACCTCACCATGAAACTTACCCCATTTTGCAACAACTTGTTTTCACGGAAGAACAATGGAAAGAATTAAGACAATATGCAAGAGAAAAGAATATTCCATTTATTACTGATGCTTATGATGAACCGTCTGCAAATCTTATTGCACAACTGGACGTTGACGCTGTAAAAATTCATTCAGCAGATTTAACAAACCCTGAACTAATTGAGAAAGTTGCGCAACTCAACAAACCAACATTTCTTGGAGTCGGCGCTACCACTATGGATGAAATAGGAAAGGCTATTCAGATTATCAATAAATATCATAATAATATTATTTTAATGCATGGATTCCAAGCATTCCCAACAAAATTGAATGAAATTCATTTCAATTACGTTAAGACGTTGAAAATGGCATTCAATCTTCCCATTGGCATTCTTGATCATACTGAGGGAGAAACATTTATCAGTAAAGTTATTCCGCTGCTAACTCCATTCGTTGGCGCACAGGTTATTGAAAAACATTTCACATTAAACAGAGATTTAAAAGGAATTGACTATGAATCTTCGGTGAATCCCGACACCCTGCGAGACATCGTCCAAAATCTTCGAGACATTGAAAAATCATTAGGATCACCAACGCCACCTGCTACATTTTCACCAGCCGAACAAAAATATCGTGATTGGATGAAAAAAACGATTGTCGCGAAACATAACATTGAAGAAGGAACAACTATTTCTAGAGAACATCTATCATTTAAACGAGCAAGCAAGGGATTACGACCCATGGATATCAATAGAATTTTAGGCAAGCAAGCCAAATTATATATTAGTCAACATCAAAACATTACTGAGAGGCACGTACAATGAGAGTTGGAATATTAATCGCATGTCGGATGAAATCTGAACGGTTGCCGCAGAAGGCACTTTTACCCATAGTAGGAAAGCCAATGATTGACCACCTCATTGAAAGAATGAAAACGTCTAAGCATGCACAGGAGATTGTTTTGTGTACGTCAACTCATCCAGACGATGCAATTCTTGAACAAGCAGCATTACGAAATAATATTAAATTCTTCAAAGGTTCAGAAGAAGACGTCATGGGAAGGTTTATCGGTGCTGCCGAAATGTATCAACTAGATGTTGTCGTCCGGGTCACTGGTGACAACCCATTAACCGATGCTGAACATATTGATAAATTGATTGAAAGTCATTTACAGACCGGTGCTGACTTTTCAAAAATTGAGCAATTACCATTGGGAGTGAATTGTGAAGTAATTTCCCTTTCATGCTTAAAGAAAGCACATGATTTAGCATTAGATCCAAATTTAAGTGAGTACATGACATCTTACTTGAAACAGCCAAAGTATTTCAAAATTAATGTCATGGAAGTCGATCCATACTTGAATCATCCTCACATACGGTTAACTGTAGATGTGAAAGCAGACATTGAATTAATGGAAGAAATTTATCGTAGGTTGTATCATGGTGGAAGAATATTTTCAGTGAAAGAGATTATTCATCTGTTAACACAGGAAGCTCCTCATTTATTAGAATTAAACAAGAATGTTCCTGAACGTTCATTACCAAAAATCTTAATGAAAGACTCACCAGTGGCTGATAAACCAAAAATAGTTCTCTTTGGTGCACGACTGGACGGTCATGCAGGCGTTGTTTTAGATGTCATTGAACAATTTGCATTGTACAACGTTGTTGGGTTTATTGATGATGATACCTCATTACATAATACGACGGTGAGAGGAATTCCTGTATTAGGTGGAATGGACAGATTTCCTGAATTGGTTCCTGAAGGTGTTGATAAATTTTTCATTTCAACGTCAGACAAAGGATTCGCTGAACACTGTCATCGATTGGTAAAACAACATAACTTTTCATTGGTAAACATAATTCATCCATCTGCACAAGTCTCAGAATCTGTACAACTCGCGGAAGGTATTTTTATTGCTGCCCGGGCCGTTATTACTCATAATGCAAAAATAGGTAATGGTGTTATTATTAACACAGGTGCAACAATTGACCATGATAATATCATTGAAGATTATGTGGCTATCAGTCCTGGTTGTCATACCTCAGGCAGAGTTCATATTAAGAGGGGTGCATTTCTCGGAACTGGTGCTGTGACTATTCCTGACATTACAATACATGAACATGCCATTGTTGGAGCTGGAACGGTTGTCATTCGCGACGTTGAAGCACATTCGAAAGTTGTTGGAAGTCCAGCAAGAAAGATAAATTGAATTCTATTCTCTTCATCCACAATCTTTATAAACAAAATTCAATAAAAATCAAACTAGATGGTGAATAAATGAACATTCTTGTGACAGGCGGAAGCGGATTTATTGGCAATTGTTTTGTCAAATTATTACTGAACAAATACCCACATTACCATGTTGTAAACCTTGATAAATTAACATACGCCGGAAATAAAGATAACTTGAAAGATGTTGAACATCATCCACGATATCGTTTTATTCAGGGAGATATCTGTGACGCTATTTTAGTCAACAAAATTATGCAGGAACATAAGATTGACATCATCGTGAATTTTGCAGCCGAGAGTCACGTTGACCGATCTATCCTCAATTCTGATTCATTCGTACGGACAGATATTTTTGGAATGTTTGTCTTACTTGAAGCAACCAGAAAATTTAACGTTAAGAAATTCATACACATTTCAACCGATGAAGTGTACGGAGATACCATGGAAGGTTCATTCCATGAGGAAGATAGGTTTTCTCCAAGTAGTCCATATTCGGCAAGTAAAGCTGCAGCTGAACTGCTAGCGAAAAGTTATATACGAACCCATAAAACTCCGGTAATCATTACGAGAAGTTCTAACAATTACGGGCCGTATCAATATCCAGAAAAAATTATTCCTTGCTTCATGACAAAACTACTCCAAGGTCAAAAAGTACCGTTGCATAATCCTAAACCTGTGCGAGATTGGATTCATGTGCAAGATAATTGCGAAGCTATTGATTTCATTTTAAATAACGGAGAACTTGGAGAAACATACAACATCGGTGGTGGTAACGAAAAGACAAATTTAGAAGTTACCAAAATTATTTTGAACAGTTTCGGATTTGATGAATCGTATATCGATAATGTTGCCGATAGGAAAGGACAAGATATGCGGTATTCCATTAATTGTGATAAAATTCATCAATTAGGTTGGAAGCCGAGAATTCCGTTCGATCAGGGTATCAAGGAAACAATTGATTGGTATAAGCAAAATTCTTGGTGGTGGCAGAAAATTAACAAAATTGTTATTGCTGGAGCGAATAGAACAGGTCACGCTGGTGTCGTGTTAAATACTTTACACATGATTGATGAACATTCCATTGTTGGATTCCTTGACAATAATCCAGATGTTGACAAAGTGCCCCAGATACCTCTATTGGGAGGAACTGAACCACTTCCTGAACTTAACGGTGTTGAAGGAGCCATTGTTGCAGTGGGAGAAAATAATTCCCGTGAAAAAATTGCGCAACAATTGAAAGAAAAAGGATTGAAATTAATTAATGTCATTCATCCGAATGCCTACCTAGCTCCAGGTGTTCTTGTTGGTGAAGGCGTATTCATAGGCCCTGGTGCTATCATTAACAGTGGCACGAGAATTGGAAATAATGTAATAATTGGCGCCGGGACAGTTGTTGATAACAACGTTTCCATAGGCGATTCGGTGTTTATTGGTCCTGCTGCAGTGATTGATGCACGTGCAAAAATTGACCCAAAAGTGTTCATTCCAACTGGTACTAGGATTTCTTTAGATGCTCAAGTAAAAGTAGGAGATGCATTATGAAACTCTTTGAATTTCAAGCAAAGGAATTGTTGCAATCAACCGGTTTTCACATTCCTTCTGGGAGGGTAGTGCAAAGTAGTCATGATGGTTTATTTTCATTTCCTTCAATGATTAAGGCACAAGTACTCGAAGGCGGCCGAGCAAAAAGAGGACTAATCCAACCAGTTCTCAACCAAGAGGAAATTGATGGATTCATGGCTAAACATGAAGCACCATTTTTTTTAGTTGAGGAATTATTACAGCATGATAAAGAGTATTTCATTTCCATCAGTTATGATCATTTGAAACGAAGTCCGGTGTTATTGTTCTCCTCATCTGGTGGCGTGAGCATTGAAACTCAACAAGTACATCGGTTTATTTTAGATATGCAACCTGATTTCACTGAATTTAACCAGTTCCTTCTTACTAACCAACATCCATATCACATTGGAGAAGTTGCACATAAGTTGTACTCCATTTTCCTTAATAATGATTTGTTATTATGTGAAGTTAACCCATTGGTTATAGTAAATGATAAACCAATAGTATTAGATGCAAAGATTGAAATTGATGATAATGCACAATTCAGGCAGAAAGAACTTTTTGAAAAATATGATACAAGAAAAATTTCTTTGAATGAACGAGAACTTTCCGCAAGAAAAATTGATGAAAATGATTTACGGGGGGTAGCAGGAAAATCCTATTTAGACCTTGATGGTGATATTGCAATCCTTGCAAGTGGTGGCGGTGCTTCTCTTGCAGCCATGGATATTTTACTAGATGCTGGCGGGAAACCAGCAAATTATGCAGAATACAGTGGAAATCCTTCACGAGAAAAAGTCAAAAAATTAACTGCACTTACTTTATCGAAAGAAAATTTGGCTGGATGTTGGATTGTTGGCGTGATTGCAAATTTCAGTGATATCTATGAAGCATTCCAGGGAATTATTGACGCTGTTCTTGAATTACCAGAACTTCCAAAATATCCAATTGTAATTCGAAGAGCAGGACCTAATGATGATAAAGCACATACATTTATTCAAGAAATTAAGCAAAAATACGGTTTAGATATTCATTTCTTTGACGAAAAAATGAGTATTGGTGAATCTGCAAAAGAAATATTTAATCGATCAAACCAGTTTAAAGGGGTGCAACATGCCCATCTTAGTTAACCAGAGGAATACAATTATTATTCAAGGGATAACGGGAAAAGAAGGTACTCGCGCAGCTGGTGAAATGGTTAATTTTGGATCCACTAATTTAGTGGCAGGAATCCGTCCAGGTAAAGGTGGTGAACATGTTCATGGTGTTCCCGTTTTCAATACGATTGCTGATGCTAAAAAGTCATATCCAGACATTGATACATCAATGATTTATGTTCCAGCACCTCATGTATTGAAAGCTGCCATGGAAGCTATTGAGAATGAAATTCAAACACTTGTTATTATTACTGAGCATGTTCCAGTAAAAGACGTTGCAATTATGTATCAAGCAGCAAAGCAATCTGGCACCCTTATCATAGGTCCTAGTTCTGTCGGTGTCATGTCACCGGGAACAGCAAAATTAGGTTGTATTGGAGCTGTAAAAAAGAAAGTCTTCACGCAGGGAAATATTGGAATAATTTCAAAGTCAGGCGGTCTTTGCGCTGAAACAGCATTATTATTTACAAAAGAAAATATTGGTCAAAGTACGGTGGTTGGTATTGGTGGTGATCAATTATCTGGAAGCAGTTTCAAAGAGATTGTTGAATTATTTGAAAAAGATGATCAAACTGAAATTATTGTTATCATTGGCGAACTTGGCGGGTTATATGAAGAAGAACTTGTTGAACTCAAAAGGTCTGGTGGTGTAACAAAACCCATTGTGGCTTTTATTGGCGGAAGATTTACTGAACAAATGCAAGATGGAATCCGGTTTGGTCATGCGGGTGCATTC
Organism: Nanobdellota archaeon; assembly: GCA_002687775.1. The sequence continues at coordinate 75,507 of NZBF01000018.1, read as the reverse complement.
ATTGAAGGTAGCCAAGGTAAACCTTCTGAAAAAATACATTTGTTGAAAGAAAACGGAATTTTAGTAGCAAATTATCATGATGAATTAGTAAATTTAGTTAAATATATTAAACTTACTCCATCACTGCAAAAGAATGGATTAAAAATTGCTGGTGAACCATTGAAAGAATTTACCAAACACTCATTGCCTGGAGCTCAGTTTCTTCTTCTGACTGGAAGAAATCCTACATTGCATGAAGAAGTTATTTTTGAAAAAATAATGCTATCTATTATGGATCACGGTTCGGAAACAACGTCAAGCGCAACCGCCAGATTTATCATTTCAGGTGGCAATGATTTAAATGTTGGAGTTGGAGGAAGCATTCTTAGTATTGGTGATTATCATGGTGGGGCTATTGAAAATGCAATGAATTTCTTTTATGAACTTCTACGGAAGAACGAATTGGAGAGACAAGAAATAATTAGAAAGAAGATCCAAAATAAGGAAACTCTTTTTGGTTTCGGTCATCGGATATACAAAGAAGAAGATCCTCGCGTCTCGCTGTTGAAAGAGGAATGTCAAAAACTGAATTATAATTGCGATTATTTTCAAATAACTGATTTGGTTGAAAAATTATTTCATGACATCAAAGGAAAAAATATTCCATTAAATGTCGATGGATGTATCGCTGCATTACTTTGCTCGATGGGATTCGATTCAAGATTGGGAAAAGGCATTTTTATCATCGGCAGAATTCCTGGTTTGGTTATGCAAAGTTATGATGAATTACTTTCAGATAAGAAGGTGCGACGGTTATGATTCGTATCATTTCACCAAAAATGAACAAACCTGAACAGTTTCATGAGAAAGCAGGTGTTACATTTGAAAGTGGATGGATGACGAATAATGGTCCTCACTTGAAAGAGTTTGAGGATAAATTGACAAATCACTTAGGTGTGAATTCTTTAGCATTTTCGAATGGGACAATTGCGTTAATCTTAGCATTACGTGGATTGAATCTTTCAGGAGAAATTATTGTTCCGAGTTTCACTTTTGCAGCATCTGTTCATGCAATAAAATGGGCTGGATGTACTCCCGTTTTTGTTGATATTGATGAAGAGACGTTTAACATTGATCCTCACAAGGTGACCAATGCAATTACTTCGGAAACGTCAGCGATTTTGGCTGTACACGTTTTTGGAAATCCGTGTGACATTACTGAATTGCAAAAAGTTGCTAATGAACATAACTTGAAACTGGTATTTGACGCTGCTCACGCTTTCGGAAGTAATTATCAAGGTTATCCGATTGGTCAGTTCGGCGATGTTGAAATGTTTAGTACACACGCAACAAAAACATTAATAACGGCTGAAGGCGGAGTGTTATCAACTCGAAATAACCAACTGTTAGAATACTTGAAGCGTGCCAGAAATTTTGGTTTTTCTGATGATAATGAAGACACTCTTATGGATGGAACGAATGCTAAGATGAGCGAATTGCATGCATTGGTTGGATTAGACAGTTTAGCGCATGTCAATGATTCATTTGAAAAAAAACAGGCAATTGTCGCTCATTATAGAAATGCTCTGAAAAATATCAGGGGAATTACTTTGCAAAAAGTTCATGCTGGTAACACCAGTGCTTACCTCTTTTTTAGTATATTGGTTGGCAGTAATTTTCCATTAACACGCGATCAGTTGTTCGAAGAACTTGCTGCTAATGACATCCAAACTCGGAAATATTTCTTCCCACCTGTGCATAAACATTCTTCTTATCAAGAATTTAATCATCTTGAATTACCTGTGACTGAAAGAGTTTCATCACAAATATTATGTTTACCTTCCCATACTAATATGTCTTCTGAAGATGTTGAGAAAGTGTGTGAAGTAATTACAGAAGTCAGTGAGTCATTTCCTTAATTATCTGGAGAACTCTTTCCGTCACTTTCCCATCAACTTTGTATGCGTGATTATCAATAAACTTCTTAACTTCTTTGCTTAACAGTTCAGGTTTATCTAGGAGCTCAATAACTTTTTCTTCTATACCGCCATCCCACTTCAACTTCACAGTCGCATCACTTTCCCGTATGAACGGATTTATTGGATTTACTCCATCAAATGGATCTATTGTAATAGTTGGCTTTCCAAGTAACATCGCTTCAAGTGCGACAGTTGATCCAAAGTTAATCAATACAGAGCAATTGGCAAGTAATTGATAATGTTTCTCTCTCGTACTTTCTGATAATACTGCAACATCAAGTTGAAGGTCACTAGCAATCTTCTGATACTCACTCATAGTTTGTTCTCTTGGATGTAATTTTATTATGAGTTTCTGATTCAGTTTTTTCAACTGTTCCATTATTACTTTTACCTTTCTAAAATACTCCTCTTTGGATAACGTCTTATCTTCCACAAATGGAGTTGTCATAAATAGCACGTGATCCTTCTTTTTTGTTCCATTGATAAATGGAACCAATTCTTCAAATATTTGTGGACCGGTAACATGAACATTTTCAAATCCGCGAGAAACTAACTCTTCTTTATACTTCTTACCCATGACGAGAAAATGATGTGAATGTAAATGATTAGTTGTATTATTCCAAAATTCTGCACCTATGCCATGTTGTCCCATGAATGACCTTACTTGGCAAGTTGAAGCTGCTCCCAGCAAACATTTCTCAAACAAACTACTTATCGCTGTGGTGTATACTGCTCTTACTTCTTCCTCAGAAATTATTTTCTTATAAACAAAATAATACCGAAACATTAAAAGTAACAATTCATACGAGAAAAAAGTGTCAACTTCACTTGGATACTTAATATGCTTTCTAACTTTCTTCCATTTCTTTGAAAATTTCAATGCATTTTTCTTCGCTTGATTTTCAATTTTCTGCGTCCAATACCGAAATGGGTGATCACCATATCGTAAGTCGTACAAAGACATCTTTGAGAATGGATATGCAGTTAACACCAGGGGAGATATTTCTCCTTTCATTCCATCGAGCAAATGTTGAATGCGGAAATGTTTACCATTGCGAAAATGATTTGTATAGGATAAAAAAATAATTTTCTTTCCCTCTTTCTTTTTCACCCACTTTCCCACAATATTCCTCTTAAGTAATTCAGAATAATGAATATAATGACGAAACCCAGGAAATGATGGAATAAACTTAACATCCTTTAGCCGATCAAAAAACCACCATAAAGGAATGCCATCTATTTGAAATACTTCATCGACACATTTCTCATTAATCTTTTTCTTATGCCACATAAATATCAATCAATCTTCTTATTGTTTCACTGTTCACCATCAATTTCTGCACCGGTTCAACAGATTTAAATCGTAACAAATGTTCAATCTTCCGAACGAGTGAAGGAACGTCTCGCGGTTCAACTAAATGATCTTTATGAAAATATTCAGGAATTCCTCCGATGGAACTACCTACGTAAGGTGTTCCCACTTGGATAGATTCAATGAATGATAATGGTACTGAAAATGTCTCCTGTACTTGTCTGATTGGATAAAGATATACCCATGCTTTTGATAATTCTTCAATGGGGTCCACTTTCCCTTTCAATATGATATCTCTTTGATTCACCCGTTCAATTTTTTCGGTGTACTCATTACTAACCAGGCCAGAATCACAGATCACTAACTGTAAATTCTTAAATTTTCTTCGAAGTACAACGAAGGCACGCAGAACTTCATCAACTCCTTTGAATGGACTTAAATGGCTCATGAAAAGCAATGATGCTCGTTCAGACGGATAAGTTGTTCGATGTACCTGTGGAATCAATGGTGGCAGGACAGTAACTGGTAACTTCTCCAATCTTGTAGATTTAAGTAATTCTCTTTGAAACTTTGTCTGCACCATGACTAGTGAAACGTTTTTTCGCACCAATCTGCTCACAACTCGATCCCAAGATCGTTTCCAGAACCCATGGAGATTTCCACCAAATATTGTCATTACTTGCTTCTTGGCTTTTGCCCTCATTAATAATGGTACAATGAGCGGGGATGGATGACTTAAATAATGTAAAATGTCAGTTTTCACATTTGAAATATCAACTGCACTTCCGTACCGAATGGTAATTCCTTCCTTTTCAATAACTTCTTTCTTTTTAGATGTCGAAACGATTTCAACTTCATACCCTCTATGCTTCATGGACAATGCCATCCACCATGCTTGCTTACGTATTCCTTCCACTAATGGAAATGCTAAATCGTGAACATAATACGTTATTTTCATGCAACTCGCCTCGCAATAGTTTTCCATGCTTCTTCCAATATTTGATCAACGCATTCTTCTAGACTTTTTTCCGTGTTAATGATAGGAAAATGTAATTGCGATTGCAGTTCTTGATATCTTTTTCGATGCAGTGTTAATTCTTCAACCGTCATTTCATCCTTTCGTGCATCAAGTACTGATACAGGAACATCCAGAAAAAAAGTATAATCTGGTTGCGGGTACCATTTCATCAAGAATGAAAATATCTTACTATTTTTCGCATAAGAGTAATGCACATACATGTCATAAAAATATCTATCTATAAGAACTACATTTTTTCCAAATCGTTGCGGGAAAACAGTGAACAAATATTTACTAAGATATTCAATGTAGTAATAGAATAACATGAGTTCTTGAACCACGCTAAATGTTTTTTCAGATTTATTCATCTCTTTAACAATGCTATATTTTTTCTTTTTCAATATTTTTGAAATGAGTGTAGTTGTTGGCAAGAAAGGAGTCCATCCAAAATATAACTTCTGTGTTGTACACTCTAACTTGTCAAAAAATTCTTCAACTCTCTTTGATAGTAATTCAATCAATGTTGATTTCCCTGAACCATCAACACCAATGAGACAAATCACGGTTGATTGTTTCTTGAATTTCCGAATGAAAAATTTCATTGACCTCAATAAGATATTTATTCTTTTTGGCTTTCTAAGCATCGTACTCAGAAATGACTTCAAAACGAACGATTTTTGCAAGGGAACTTTCGCTGTGTCACGACGAACAACATTCAATGTGTTATAAAACGGATTCAGCCAACCATTTCTCTTTACTTGTTGATCAATATAATTCCAATCTAAATCTTTCTTTAGCAATTCTCTAACAACTTGTGTTTTATACTTATTATACCCAAAATTTTTAAAAATACCTTGGGCAATGTAAATGAGTAATTCATCTTCATCTCTGGGATAATTTCCATCTTTATGAGCAAATATGGGTTTCTTATCTAGTGCTTTCCATCCCCACCATGAGACATGCAAATACATATCAAATAAGATGAATGTCTTGCCAGCTTTCTTACCAAGAAATGTTCGTAATTTTTCTTTAGATAACACGATATATCCTTCTTTTTGCAATTTCTCAATAGTTTTTTGATAAACTTCCCGTGTTTCAAACAATAAATCCAGATCGGGAATTTCTCTAGGAATGATGTGTGGAAATCTAAGAAGTACGTACTGTGAAGATTCATGCAAAACTCTTTGATATTCCTGATGTAACATGGTCATATTAACTCAACTTTTCTCTTAAAGAGTTACGTTTCCCTTTTCTTTTTTAGTAATCCATAAACCTTATAAATTGAAATTCAACCGTGAACCTATGGGTGATATGTCAGTAATTATTCTCTGTGGTGGTAAGGGTACGCGAATGTGGCCTTCAACGAAAGAGATTCCTAAACCAATGGCTGAAATTGGTGGTAAACCGTTGTTGTGGCATTTGATGAAAATGTATGCTCATCATGGATTTACTGATTTTATTCTTTGCTTAGGATATTTATCCGAGCAGATCCTTAACTATTTTGTGAATAATGAAGAAGGTTGGAACATTCAATTTGTGTTTACCGGGCTTGACGTGGACAAGTCCCAGAGACTGCTGGCCGTTAAAGACCATATCAAGACAGAGACATTCTTAGTCAGTTACGGTGACGATTTATCAAATGTAAATGTAAAAGAGCTCGTTAACTTCCACAACTCTCACGATAAACTGGTTACGTTAACATCTGTACCATTATACTCACAATTTGGTGTCTTGGACATGGAAGGTCATGAAGTACAATCATTCAGGGAAAAACCCAGGATAGAGGAATATTGGATTAATGGTGGGTTTTTCGTTTTCAATAAAGACATTTTTAATTATCTACATCTTGGCGAACTGGAAGATGAAGTGTTTAAAAAATTAGCAGAGGATAAACAAATTGCTGCTCACAAATTTGACGGGTTCTGGAAGGGAATGAACACTTCAAAAGATTGTCAAGAATTCAATAAATTGTTTGATTCCGGTTCAGCGCCGTGGGTCTGCTGGGACCAGTAATTTTTATACCACCCTATCGTCTCTTTCAAACCAGCTTCTAAACTATATTCAGGTTTCCATCCAATGGCAGATTCAATCTTCCTCCGTGATAAATATTGACGATCAATTTCCCCTTTCGCTGTACCTAGAACTTTCGGTTCAATATCTTTGCCAAACACTGAAATTATTTTTCTAAATAATCCTAATACACTGATTGGTTCTTCAACACCAAAATTGAACGCTTCCCCTTTTACTCGATCAATATTTTCAGCAAGCATTAAGTAGCCACGTACAACATCTTTGATGTACAAATAATCACGTTCTGGCGTTCCATCTGAACGAATGATTAACTCATTGCCAGTAATCAAACTTCGAATAGTATCAGGAACAATACGACCAAAATTCAAATCGCCACCACCATACACATTAGCTTTCCTTGTGACAATCACAGGAAGATCGTACATATGGTAATAACAACGAGAAATGATATCCTGGCATGACTTACTTGCGTCATAGGGATACATGCCATTCATGGGATGATTTTCGTCGTAGGGTAACGAAACAGCTTTTCCATACGCTTTATCAGATGATGCTACAATAACCGCTTTAAAATTGGGATTATTAACCGTTCTGATAGCTTCCAGTAATGTCCATGTTCCTTTAATATTTGTTTCAAATGTACTAACAGGACTTTGATTAGCAATTTGTACTAATGCCTGTGCAGCAAAATGGAAACAATATTCAATTTCATGTTCATTAAAAATACGTGTCATTAATGAAGAATTTAACAAATCCCCTTTCACAATCGTAATTTTATCTTTAATATGGTGCACATCAAAAGCTGACTCAATTTTATCGTCACGTATTAATGCAATGACATGAGCTCCTTTCTCAACTAAGGTCTTAGCAACCCATCCACCAATAAATCCATCAGCACCAGTAATGAACACATTTTTATTGTTCCAATCCATCTTCTCTACATCTGTTCTGCTATTCTTATAAATATTATGATTTAACACACCAGACAAAAACCCATGCCCTAACATTTGTGTTAAATGATCTCCTACCCAATTCTTTTTCTGCAATTCTGCAATCTCTTCTCTAGTTGCCCAAAAAAATCGAGAATCGTGTAATGGTAATTCTTCTTTAACTTTTACCAACCGAAACTCGTTATGTTTACCACGAAACATTCCTGCATCTTGAGGAGCGGCAAATACAAATTCAGGTTTCATTTGCATGAGTTCTTTATAAGCAATGGGATACTTCCTCAAATTCTCATGACTTGACTGAATAGTTGTTGTTAATACAACATGCCCGGGAGTTGTATTCCCTCCTTCAGCTTTTGCTTGCACTAAAAATTTTCCATTACATTCCACTAATAATATCACTCCGTGAATTTGCCGACCGTGCGTTTCATCTTTACTCGTTGATCTAATCATCAAGTTCTCAAAACTTTCAGAATCTTTCCCATACTCAACCATAACTCCTTCAAAATATGTTTTATCAGGGTGACAAAGAGTTCCGTCTTCATCTAACTGCCATGTCTTTGCGTCCTGAATACGAATTATTTTCGCGTGTAACTGAGAATTCTGTTGTTGTTCAGTAAACCATTCAATTATGTTAGGAGTCATAAGAAATCTTGTAGGTCACATTTGCAAGTTTTATTTCACAATATTCTCTTCCCATAGCCGTGACAACCCCTGAGAGTCTTCCTTCCCTAAGCGCAATATGTTCAATTCCTGCCTCCAATCGTGGCTGTATGTGCAGACCATCACTTGTGGATTCAACAGCGAAATGATCACTTGAAGATCTTCCTCCAATTGCATACGTTCCTAACAATTGGTCGATAGCCATTTTGGCGGGAATTATTCTCTCTTTCCGAATACTATCATAATTAAACTGGCTTTTATCAACTGGGAATGGAACTTTCATACTATTTTTCACAAAAAGTCATCTTATAAATGTTGTGGAAGTACATAACTTTTTTAAATCGCCCGTGGGAAGTTAGAATAATGGCAAAACGAGAAAGTGTAAAGCTTGCAAGTGATTTAGCAGATTTAGTCCAAACTCCAGGTGGACATACCGATCTGAGGAGAAGTATCGTTGATATTTCCGGGAAAGTAAAATATTTTACGGTTACTGGTGTGGAAGGAATACAACTCGGAAATCATTATCATGAATCGACAGCTGAAGAATTTTATGTTGTCAGAGGAAGTTTACGTATTAAACTTGAAGATACAAGAACCAAAGAACGTGCAGAGTATGAAGTTATACCAGGACAAAGCATTGGAATGCCTTTGTACGTTGCACATTTGGTATTACCAGAGCCAGGTACAGAATTTGTAAATATCTGTGAAATTGATTTTGATCCAGCTGTTGATATTCATCCTTACCCTATTATTTGGTAGAATGCAACAATTTCTCATACTCCTTCTCTAATTTATCTGTAAAATTATCCCAGGTGAATTTCTTCGCCAACTGAACGTTAGTCTCACCCATTTTGTGACACTCTTCATGATTTTGTATCAAATCGTCAATATTTTTTGCCATGGCTTCAACGTTTCCTCGTTCATGTAACCCACCCAGGAATCCAAGCGGGATAGTGGAGACAACAGCGCAACCGGCCGCAGCAGCTTCAACTAATACAAATCCAAAGGTTTCTCCGTATGAAGGAAGTAAAAAGATTTTAGCTCTTCCATAATGTTCATAAAACTCAGGATCTTTGTTTGAATAATTCACAATTGTTACATTCTCAGTTGCCAACCTGCGAATCTCTTCTTCTTCCTCGCCCCATCCCATTAAAGTAAAATTGATGTGAGGTAACATTTTAGCAATTTTCAGAACGTCATATACACCTTTCTGTTTTGCAAATCTTCCAGAAAACAACACTTCAATATCTTTATAGTCAGGTTTATACTTCGACACATCTAACCCTGGATTAATGAACGTTGCTCCGTTCATTGGTAATCCACTTTGCATGGCATAATCTCTTGAAAAATCACTTAAGAAAATGAGTTTGTCAAATGACCTGCCAAGTTGAACTTTCTCAACAAATTTTGAAAATTTCCCTGGCATACCTGGCCGCATATGTTCCCACTGATCCCCCCAGAAACTCATTACTAAACACACAACAGGTTTACCCAACAATTTACCAGCCATCCAACTGGGGAACGCTGCATTATACGTTGATGTTTGAATGATGTCTGCACCTTTTGCAGCTTTCATGATACGACGCACGGCAAAATTCATTAGATATCTATTTCGTGGTAATCTAATTGTGCGAATACCTTCATATTCTTTATCGGCAGGATTACCAGATGTGAGAACTTTCACTTGGTGCCCTTTCTTTTTCAAATTCTTGGCCATGTTAAAAACGAGATGTTCACCACCGCCGGCAAATTGTGGTGGGAAAAGTTCATGAACGATAAGTATTTTCATAGTAAAAATTGGTTTGAATTATTTTATAAGGTTTGTGATACATAATGTTTATTAAGAGAAAATAATTATTTGGTTTATGGCAGAATTAATTGATGGTCCGATTGTTGAAATTGTTCGCCCGATTGCTCAGGTTGATACTCAAAAACCAGCTATCGTTCCTGAAGATGATTGGAAGGGACCATATAATCCTTTGGTAGAATTTGTTCGTAGCTATAGTCCAAATATTACTATCGGACATCGACAATCAATGGAAGAGTATAAAATAACGGTTCCTGGTTCCAATTTAGCACGATTAGTTGATTACATTAACAGAAATTCTCATTTAACGCACAGAGGTTTCGATGATCCTTTTGATGCTCAAGCAAAATTTCTTTTAAGAGATAATTCTGATATTGCAAATGAACATGAACAATTACAGCCTGGTCATGAAGTGAAATATACTAGAGTTGCTGCTACGTGGCGTGGATTTCACATGCTCATCTAGAACGTAGTACAATTAACTTTATATACCATTTCGCTACCAAAATCTTGTGGAAAGTCAAAAGACGGCGGTGATTACGGGTGTAACGGGGCAAGATGGAGCCTATTTAGCTAAATTTCTTCTTGAGAAAGGATACAAAGTGTATGGAACGTACAGACGGTTATCCACGCCTAATTTTTGGAGATTGCACCATTTAGATATCATGAATAAAATTAACCTGATACCATTTGACCTTTTAGATCAAAGTTCAATTCTAAACATTTTCAAACAAATTAAACCTGATGAATTATACAATCTTGCAGCACAAAGTTTTGTTGGAGCATCATTCGAGCAACCAATCGGTGCTGGTGAAGTTACTGGATTAGGTGTAACGAGATTGGTTAATACCTTACAATTAATGTCTCCACATACTAAATTTTATCAAGCATCTTCCAGCGAGATGTATGGCGCAGTGAGAGAAACTCCGCAAACGGAAACAACTCCATTTTACCCACGCTCACCATACGCAGCAGCAAAGTTGTACGGACACTGGATTACAGTTAATTACCGAGAAGCCTATAACATTTACGCAACGTGCGGAATTTTGTTCAATCATGAATCTCCATTACGAGGATTGGAATTTGTCACTAGAAAAATTACAAACGCAGTGGCGAGAATTAAATTTGGATTACAAAAAAATATTGGATTAGGAAATCTTGATGCAAAGAGAGATTGGGGTCACGCTGCTGATTACGTTCGAGCAATGTGGTTGATGATGCAGCAAGATAAACCTGATGATTTTGTCATTTCAACTGGTGAAACACATTCAGTACGAGAATTCTGTGAAGCTGCGTTCTCACACGTTGGATTGAATTATCAAGACCATGTTGTCATAGACCCGCGATTTTTCAGACCGGCAGAAGTTGACATTTTGATGGGTGATTATTCAAAAGCTAAACGTGAACTGGGCTGGGAACCTCAATATAAATTCACAGAATTGGTAAAAGTAATGGTAGATGCTGACATGGAACGTATGCAGAAACATCTAAAAGGTGAACATTTCCCCTGGGATATGCCACTTGATAACAGTTGGGAACGTATCCATTCCATGCATTATCATAAGGATACTTTGTAAAAAATGAATGAAAAAACAGTCTCCGTTGTTTTACCTTCTTACAACGAATCAGAAAATATCAAAGAAGCCATTGAACGAATTCATAAAGCTCTAGGGAATCAACTTCATGAAATTATTGTCGTCGATGATAATTCTCCAGATTTAACTTGGAAAATCGTTGAAAATTTAGACAATCCAAAATACAGAGTAATCCGTCGTATGACTGAGCGCGGATTAGCATCTGCATTAGCACGTGGTGTACATGAAGCTAAAGGAGATATAATCGCCTGGATGGATTGTGATTTAGGTCTGCCACCAGAAGATCTTCCAAGATTAGTCGAACAAACACAGTGGCACGACATTGCTATTGGAAGCAGATACGCGGAAGGCGGTGCAGATAACCGAGCTATGTGGAGAGGATTTGCAAGTTACGCGTTTAATGTGTACACTTCTCTCTTATTAGGTTTTCATGTACGTGATTACACTTCTGGTTTCTGCGCTGTGAGAAAGGAAGTATTCCAAATGATCCCATTCCCTGCTAATGGATTTGGTGAATATTTCATTGAATTTTGCCATCAAGCGAAGAAGGAAAATTTTCGAATTAAAGAAATTGGGTATCAATATAATTATAGAAAACATGGTACGTCAAAGTTAGATTCGAGCAAGATGCAACTAGCCAAATTTGGATTCCAATATGCTTGGCGCGTGGCTAGAATTAGGTTTAGATAGATTCAAAATCAGTCCCATTCAAACTCAACAATGCACCACGTGTTGAATACATGATTTTTTCTTTTCTTTGAGACCCAGACAAATGACCAAGGTCAAGTAACCATTGCACATCATTCATAGTTGCCAATTCAACCAATGATTCATGTTCTTCTTTTGTTCTCCGTTCTTTCCATGCATCTCCTAAGAAATATTCATTAGATAATTTTGTCCGAACAATAAATGTAAAATCAAAATCTCCTCGTAACGGATGACCATAGGCGCCAACAAATCGCGCGTGATTAACATCAACAGCGTAAATCCCCATTTCTTCAAGAAGCTCGTCCGCCAGTTCTCTGATTAAATCCACCCTATGAATATTATCTCTATATGTCAAGTGACCGGCAACGGCATTCAATTGACCTGTCTCATCAGGACTGACACGAGCTCCTAAGAAAACTGATCCTTCACCAGAAACAACTAATCCAGCAACTCCAGGGTTTCTTGGAAAATATGCCCATGGGTCTTCAAAATCTCTTTCTCCACGTTCTTGCAATGCTCCATTTTCATGATCTTCCCTATCAAATGGTTCTCTAAATGCTAAATAATGTGAAACACCTAATGCAACCTTCAACGTTCTTGGCTTTGTTAACTCAATGCGGTGAACTCGTAATTTTCTATCATCAATGCGTCCATCCGATCCATCACTAAGCGTTCGGTCAGCTAACATGGGAGCAATAACTGTTTCTAAATAATTTCCAACTCTTCTCGATCTTCCTGGCTGCTCAGGATCTGCTGCACACAGCCCTTCAACAAATTGAAATCTTGCCCGTGCCATGCCTGGTCCTTCTAATGGTGTACTTCCTGCCCTCAAGACTTCATAATCACTTGCCATATTACTGTCCCCCTAATATGTGTACTAATCCCGCAACAGAACCAAGCGGTCCTAGTACTCCAGGAATAAAATAATGTTCAAATTCTCTTACAATGTCCCTCTAATCACTCCTATTCCCAACATACACAACAAGTCCTCCAGCTTCTCCAACAACTTGTGCCATTGGCATGTCGTTGCCAGAATCACAGAAAACGGCCATTTCAGATAATGGAATGCCGGTGATTTCAGAATACCGAACAGTAGGTAATGCTTTCGTAACTCCTTTCGCCATGATATCGATAGCATCAGCTGACATACAAACATCAACAGGATATAATGCTTCAACTACTGGTTTCACTACTTTAAATGTACGCTCAAGAAGCCCATAATCAGTTTTACCTGATTCTTGAAATGATGGCGTTTCATACCCAGTCACTGTTTCATATAAATGATTATCTCTCTGTGGTACCATACCATCCACAAAGTGTGCTACAAACCTATCAATTTCATCTAACTGATCGCGGGTCAAACCACCAAGATAATGTACTTCATCACTACCATACATACGTAAACAAGATCCTTCATACAAGATTCCTTCCCCTTCAATAGCTGAATGTGGAGAAAGAATAATATCGCGATACGCTTCCTGCTCAGCATATCGACGTCCTGAAGCTAAATTAAATTTTATTCCTCGCGCTCTTGCTATCCATATTTTATCTTTTAACAAACGATTAACGCTGGTCAAATCTCCACCAGTTGTTAATGTGCCATCAATATCTGCTAGAATTGCTCGTACTTTGTTCATAAACATTTCACGGTGTATTCCACTTAAAAACTTTATCAAACTAATGAATGCAATTCCATTATCTTTAAATATCAGCTCAAGTGTGAGAATTTATGCTGAGAATACCACCTGATTTATTTAAACAAATTGACAACACTATGCCATTGTTCTGCGTAGATGTTATCATTGAACATCAGGGTCAAGTTCTTTTCGTGCATCGAAAAGAACATCCAGCGAAAGATCACTGGTGGTTAATTGGTGGTCGAGTTCTAAAAGGAGAAACACTTCAGCAAGCAGCTAAACGAAAAGCTGATGAAGAAGCAGGACTGAGCATTGAGATTGTTAAACAATTGGGAACATATGAAATGACGTTCCAACATTCCTCTTTTGAAGATGTTGAAACAGGAAGACATACGATCAATGTAGTATTTCTTGCAAAATTGTCAAATGAAAATCAAACGGTGGAACTCGATAACACTAGCAAAGATTTCAAATGGACTGACGAGTTCACCAATCTTCATCCTTATTTGCAACGTGCGTTAAGTGACTCCAATCTTCACCCATCCCATTTTGGTACTACTTTCCATGAAACTGATTATGATATTGATGACAAAAAACTTTCGGATGAGTTATACACAAAAATTGAACACAATATTCCAGTACATTCTGTTAATTTGATTGTTCATTATGACCAAAAAATTCTTTTGGTAAAAAGAACGAATGAACCGGAAATGGGCAAATGGTGGGTTCCAGGTGTAAGATTATTGAAGCAGGAAACGATGGAACAGGCAGTTCAAAGAAAAGCTAATGAATTAGGTATAACGGTAAGTTCAATAAGTCAAGGTAAAACTCATGAATATATTGAAGATTTTCACCATATTTCAACTGCATTCATTGTCGAAGCACAGCATGCAACTAATTCTTTTGATCATCGGTGGGTAAGTGAAATAGGTGAGAGTTTGCATCCGTATGTGCAAAAAGTTATCAATGATTCGGAAGTCTTCACCAGAGATTCACAATCATTAAAAAGGGAAAATGAACTTGAAACAAGTATGATTCCTGAAACTACTCGAAGAGAAACCTGCAGAGTTTGCTACTCTCCAAATCTCACTGAATTGTTTTCATTAGGTGAACAATTTGTGAATGATTTTCCAAAGGATACTAAAGGAGAGGGAATCAAAGCACCATTGGATATGATTTTTTGTGAAAATTGCACTTTAGTACAATTAAGGCACACAGCTCCTCAGGAATTGTTGTATAAAGGATTTTACTGGTATAAATCTGGTGTGACTGATACGATGAAAGCTGCACTGAGAGATATAACAAAGTCAGCAGAACGGTTCAATCTCAAATCAAATGACATTGTGTTAGATATTGGAAGTAATGATGGCACCATGCTTCGAACGTATCAAGTTCCTGGATTAATTACTGTCGGTGTTGAACCAGCAAAAAATCTAGCTGAAGAAGGTAGGCAGGGAATAACTCATTTCATAAACGATTTCTGGAACATTCAATCATACAATAAAACTATTGGTAAGAAAGCAAAGATTGTTACTGCCATTGGAATGTTCTACGACATGGAAGATCCTAATCAATTTGTGAAAGATGCAGCTGATGCACTTACTGATGACGGGGTTTTCATCGCTCAATTAATGTGTTCAAAAAATATGCTTGACAAAAATGATGTAGGTAACATTTGCCACGAACATTTAGAATATTATTCTTTCAAAAGTCTTGAAGTCTTGTTTAACAAAAATGGTTTGGATATTTTTGATGTTGAAATAAATGAAGTAAACGGGCAAAGTTATCGTTTGTTTGCACGGAAAATTGGAACAACCGCTCCCATCCCACTTGGTTCAGAAGAACGGGTGAGAAAAGTAAAAGAGGAAGAGAAAGCGTTACTTACAAAACAACCATATTTAGATTTCTTTGAACGTATCGAGAAACAAAAGAGTGATTGTGTAACATTTATTAATAAAGAATTGGCGAGGGGGAAAAAGATATGGGTTTTTGGTGCCTCTACGAAGGGAAATGTAATCCTGCAGTATTATAACTTGGACAAAAATAAAATTCAAGCTGCTTCCGAGAGAAGTCCTTGGAAATTTGGCAGGTATACTGTGGGAACACATATCCCTATCGTTGCTGAGCAGGAAGCTCGGGAAGCAAATCCTGATTATTTTCTCGTTTTACCGTACGCATTCTTTGATGAGATGTATGATAGGGAAACTGAATGGTTACAGAATGGTGGAAAATTTATAGTGCCACTTCCAGAATTTCGTGTTGTTGGGTTAGAAAATAATCAAAGGAAAGAGTGGAAAGCCTATGAGTTGTTGGCAAGTGATACATTACTCGACGAAACAAAATCTATCACTACAGAATCTAACGTTACTAGTGAACCTGCAAAGATTTCTAATGGTGGTCAGAAGAAAGCATTAATCTTGGGAATTACCGGGCAGGATGGTTCATACCTTGCAGAAATTCTGTTAGAGAAGGGATATGACGTTCACGGATTTATCAGACGTTCAGCAACTGGTAATAAAGATAACATTCAACATTTACTTGATAAAATAACATTGCATAAAGGAGACTTAGCAGATCCTACTTCTATTTATCGAGTAATAAACGAAGTGAGACCGCATGAGATTTATAATGAGGCAGACCAAGATCACGTTTCCTGGTCTTGGGGAAGCGTTGGATATTCCATGGACATTACTGGTGCTGCTGTGGGACGTATTTTGGAAACAATAAAACAAATTGATCCAACTATTAAATATTTCCAACCTGTCTCATCAAACATTTTTGGTCAATCTGCTGAAAATCCGCAGACTGAGGAATCGCCATTCCGACCGCAAAGCCCGTATGCATGTGGTAAAGTGTTAGCTTATGTTCTTGCACGGTATTACCGTGACGTGTTTGGATTATTTGTTTCCACGGGCATTTATTACAATCACGAATCTCCACGTCGAACTGATGAGTATGTGACAAGAAAAATTACGAAAGCTGCAGCGAGAATAAAATTAGGATTACAGAAAAAATTATCTTTAGGAAATCTTGATGCAAAGATTGATTGGGGGTATGCTAAAGAATACATGGAAGCTGCATGGAACATCATGCAGCTTGACAACCCGGACGATTTCATATTATGCACGGGAGAAGTGCATTCATTACGAGAATTTGTTAATGAAGCGTTTAGTTATGTTGGATTGAATCCTGACGATTACATTGAATTTGATCCACGATTTGCACGACCAGGCAACACAAGCGTTCTTATTGGAGATACTTCTAAGGCACAGGAGGCTTTTGGTTTTAATCCACGAATCCGGTTTAAGCAAATAATTAAACTTATGATTGATCACGACTTGAAGGAAGCAGAAAAAGAGTTACGGTTAACTGGAGAATCTGATGTCAATAGAACGCATTGAACAGAATGGTGAACTTCTTGCAATAATTATTCGGCATCATAATAATCCTGAACATGTTGACTTTGTCACAAAGGAGCAAGATGGATTACAGTTAGGATTTCATACTCGTCAACCTGGCGAGCGCGTGAAAGCACATCAAAGTTTACCTTTTAATAATTTAGTATCACTTCCTTCCAACAAAATTTATCATTTGCAGTCTGGCAAGGGAACAATTGATATTTACGACACTTATGATAAGAAAGTGTGTGATGTGACATTATGGGCTGGTGATACCATTATTTTTATTTCAGGTGGGCATGGCATGACGTTCGATAAACAATCAAAGATGCTTGAAGTGAAGCAGGGTCCGTATCAGCAGAGAGAAAATGAAAAGAGGTTTTTGGAATGATTCGTGTTTGTGAACCTACGTTATCAGGCAATGAAGCAAAATATGTACAGGATTGTTTACAGACAACAATGATTTCTTCCATGGGTGATTATATTAAAAAATTTGAGCATGCCTTCGCTACGTATTCTCAAGTGAAACATGGTGTTGCAGTTAGTAATGGTACCACTGCGATACACCTTGCATTAGAAGCGCTAGGTATTGGTCCGGGTGATGAAGTAATCATTCCCACTTTTACCATGATTGCGACAGGAAATGCCGTATTATATACAGGAGCAACTCCAGTATTTGTTGATGCAGAATTGGATACTTGGAATATGGACACCTCTCAAATTGAATCAAAAATAACTGAGAAAACGAAGGCGATTATTCCCGTTCATACATATGGTCATCCGTGCGATATGGATAGAATTAATGATATTGCCAAGAAACATAATTTATTTGTCATTGAAGATGCTGCCGAAGCTCACGGTGCGGAGTATAAAGGAAGGAAAGCAGGCAGTTTAAGTGATGTTGCTTGTTTCAGTTTCTATGCAAATAAGATGATAACTACTGGGGAAGGTGGTATGGTTATTACCAATAATGACCAGATTGCAGAGAAATGTCGCTTGCTTAGAAATCATGCATTTGTTCAGCCACGATTTGTTCACCATCAATTAGGATTTAATTATCGTATGACAAATATTCAAGCAGCAATGGGTCTTGCGCAGACAGAGAACATTCAAACATTTGTTGAAAGCAGGATTAAGAATGCTCAACGGTATACTGAATTACTTAAGGACGTCCAGGGAATTGAATGTCCGCCTAAAAAGGAGTGGGCGAAGAATGTGTATTGGATGTACGGGATTTTGTTGAACAAATCATTTCCATTATCAAAAGATCAGTTGATGGCAGCTCTGCGTGAACGAGGAATAGGTACACGTTCATTTTTCCACCCATTGCATGCACAGCCGATGTTTAATAATCCGAAGTATAAGCATGTTGATACTTCTGGTAATTTTCAGAAATCTCAATATTTATGGCAGAATGGATTATATTTACCTTCTTCAAGTCATTTAACTGATGCACAGATTCAGGAAGTAGTGAATGCTATTAAAGAGATTGCTAGAAATAATCTTTAATTTTGTTATGTACTTCTTCGTGAACTAGCCAGAAAACTAAGATGATAGCGTCAATGCTATGTGCATGATTTTCTATACCCCATTGAGGACAGTAATTAATCACTGAAAGAGGCCATACAAAATTTTTGTCAATGCCGCCAAATAAACAATCTAATGGCAAATGTAATGTCCAACCAGCTGCAACAACATAAAATATATTTGCCCATTTGATGTTTTTCTTATAATGCAATATTCCTGCAATCACTAAGAACAAAACCGGAAAAAAATAAGAATGAGTGTAAATGCCGTGAAAATCAGTGACATTTCCAGTAAACAAACTTATCAACCATCCAAGTGGTATATCCAAATCTGGTGCTAAACCTGCAATTCCTCCGATAATTAGTAGGTATCTCGGAAATTTGTCTTTTCCAAATACGTAGTGACGAAAAATATCTAGGAGAACAATTGTTAATATGACATGTGTTACTGCTAAAGGCATAGAAAAAGAATATTGTTATTACTTTTAATTGTTTCTCAACAATTCAACTAACGCAGTTAAATCTTTACTTACACCATAATCAAACGTTGGATGGATGTCACCTGGTTTAGCCATGCTATATAATGAAATAACATTTTGATCCATTACTTGAATTTCTTCAACCATTGCAACATCTTCATCTGAATCACCAGAAACACCAAAATGTTCAACAAATGGGTGACCTAAAACCATTAATTCTGCTTGTCTCCCCTTGTCATTTACTTCAGCAACAGCACCGTCAAGTCCTAAATAGGTGGCATAAGCATTTGCTACTTGTGCAATATTTCTCGTAATATAAAATTTGGTGGAACTTCGTACTTCTCGACAAAAATCTTTGACTCCAGTATACAGTGCTTGATTCATTACTTTTGGTTGTACTAAGAATTCTATTTCTCTCTTTGCTCTTTCGGTTTGCAAAAAAGAATCGACATACTGTTCCCATGCTTGAGATTCAGCTGCTTTACCATTTCTGACCAATTCACTCAATGTTCTCATGGCCCATGACAAATATCGTGGACTTAAATGATCGGTACCTATTGCTTGCCGTACGATGCTTTTTGCAGGTGACCGTGCATGATTGTCATCTAAATCAAATAACCAAGGCCCTACTCCTTTAACCCTTTGCACTAAATCCACAACTAAATCTGAGGGATTCCCTTGAATCTTGTTTGATGCAGCAACCCAACTTCCATTTAATTCATATAACAAATTCATTGTTTCATACCTAAAACCCAGGGGATGTGGGGTAAAATCATATATTTGCCAAAACTCCAAATACTTGCATAACCACTTTCAATTTTTAATTCATCTCTAAATTCTGGAGAGAATGCTTGTTGTAACGAAGAAAAGAATGCTTCTTCCGAACTATCATCAAGAAGATCTTTTGGGAAACTACTTCGTGATAATCCAATATCTTGTAATCTAAAGTGAGTATCAGAATTAGAAATTCCCACTAAATCATGCTTTCGTGCCATTCTTCTTGCTAAAACATTCGATGGATACATCCATAATGTATTTTGATGATTGCCAGTTTCAATGACTGGCCGATATGTATCAAACCATCTTCGTCGCATTTTCATTTCATCTTTTGTTGGATATCTAAAAGCAATGACAGGAGCACCAATGCTAAATGGGTGATCCAGGAACCAAAATGAACCCATGTCCTTACAAGCACTTATTGCCTCTCCTAAATAAAATTCATTCTCATCAAATTCTTTATCTGTTCCGGCCATAACAATACCCTGCCGTTCTTTGACATATATTTCTGTTCCTCGTAATAAGTAAAATGGTCTTTCTCCTTTAACTTGCGCAATCCGTGTTCCAATAAGTTCATGTTCTACTTTTTCTTGTTCTAATTTTTCAACAGCTTTATCAAAACTAAGGTGGCCGTCATTGGATTCTCTGGTTCGTGTAACAATATTAAGAATATCAACTCTCTTAGATGCTTCTTCAATAACATCACAGATAGAAACATCAGCTCGTATGTGAGTATGTAAATCTGTATAACAGCGGTGAGGACTTTTTTCTTTTCTTGTCGCTCCCAATGTTAAATCATGAAGAAAATGTGGTAACTCTGCCAATGTTTCCCAATTTGCTGAATATCGATATCCTTCTACAACAAGTGTATACACATCTTGAGTTAATGTCATAGTCCATTTTTCGCTTGTTCCTTTAAATGCTTTTCTCCTGTAACTACTTTAAAATTAATCTAAATAAACAACAATCTTAAATAACACAGTCAATCCCTCAACCTATGAATTTCCATCATTTCGAGAAAACACTTCTCCAGTACGTCAAATTCGTTTTTGGTGGAGGACTTAGTTTAATACTTAATCTCATAGTTACTTATTTGTTAACAGAATTATTAGGATTGTTTCACATGCTATCATTCACGATTGCTTTGGGAGCAGAAATTCTTTTCCTTTTCGGGTATCATTCAAAAGTAACGTTCAAAACGAATGGGAAATTTTTATTGTTCGCTGTTGTCATTTTGTTTATTAGCGGAATTAATTGGCTAAGTGTCTATTTCCTTAGTGTTACCATTGGCATCCATTATTTGGCAGCAATTATCATTTCTGCAGGGATCATTTCAATAGTTAATTATGCCATTAATAAGAAAATTGTGTTCAAATAACTTGCTTGTGTGTAAATGACGATTGTGTGAGAAAACATCAAAGAAACGACCTGAACGAACGAAGTGAGTGAAGTTGAGAGGTGGACTAGGCCCCACACAAGCATCATTCGGGTTTCTTCGCAATTGCCACCAAACCCATACCAAAAGGTAATGACCATCTTTTGATAATTGGTGCTTCCAAATACATCACACGAGCAAGAATCTCATCTAACTTCCCTGGGAATGTTTGCAGTTCTGAATCTTTCTCACGAATGACATTATTTGCCATGCGGAAAAGTAACGCCGGGAAAAATAATAAAGTAGTATGGTAAGATATTTTTTGAACGTTAAACCCTGCATTCTCTAGTAACGTATTTAATTCTTTTTTTGAATGTCTCCGTGCTGTATGATGGGCATCATCATGGGAAGTTCTAAAAAATTTATGTCGTAATAATTTCATTGCAGGTGTACTAATGGCAACCACACCACCTGGTTTACACACACGAAACATTTCTTCAATTGCTTTCTTATCATCCACTTCTTTATGGTATAATACACCAAAAGATGTTACAACGTCGAACGAAGCATCAGAATACGGAAGTTCATTCACAGAACCTAATGTAATGTTATGTAAATCTCTCTTTGCACAATATTCTAAGGCAACGGGTGAAATGTCAACTCCGCTAACGTCGCCAAGCTGTTCTAAATATTTCATGTTCAACCCGGCACCACAACCTGTATCGAGAATGGATAACTTTCTATATGGAAGATATCTTTTCAGTAAAGGAAAAACAATTTTTCGCCGTCCCTTAAACCACCAATGGTTCTGCTCAAACAAGAAATGTTTGTGATATTCTTCTCTTTCCATTCTTATACACTCAATTAATCATTTAAAAATATTGTTAAACATCACTCGAATGCATTTTCATTGAAAAGACTTGTATCATGGATGAAATAATAATTATATATTTTCTCAATATTATGTTCAACTTTCTTAAATTTCTGACTTTCCGAGTGAAAGATGTATTTTGTGTATCCCATCTCTTTCAAAATGTTATCAATGGAGTCCGATGGTTGTTCAACATAAATTACGGATTTACTGTTGTTGATAGTTTGCAATGCTCCTAAAACAACTCGCTCCTCAAACCCTTCAACATCAATTTTTAAAATATCAGGCGATAATTTGAATGAATCAAGTTTTTTAATGCTTACAGGTTGACTTTGAATTTTTATTTTCTTATGAAAATAAAAACTTCCAGCGAAATGATTCAATTGAGAAAAATCTGTTGTTTCTTTTTCAGAGATGGTTGAGTAAGCCGAAAGGTATATTTTTTTAGATAAAAATTTCACGTAGGGAATATGGATAAAATTTTGTTGATTAGAAAATCCAAGAGCAAGCGAGTGAACAACAAATTGGTTATCTTTTGATTTAATACTCTTCAACTTTTTATAATGGAATGGTATCGGTTCAAAAATGTTAATGTGCGACTGTGAAACAAAAGAATTCACAAATCTTGAGAACAATCCATCATTACCACCAACATCAGCAATGAGTAATTTTTTTTTATTTTTGAGCATTCGAAACCCATCAGCTTCATTTTCAAACAAGTATTTGTAAAAATAATTTCCAATGATATATCGTATACCAGCATACGGAAGAATAAATTTCCTTGCAACTCTGAAAGTACTATCGATGTTATTAATGATATATTTTATTTTTTGCATTTTTCATCAAGTAAAATAGTTGATATAAATATGTTCCTATGAAACACGTACCATTGCAGATACATTTAAATACAACTAAAAAACAGAATATTTGTATGAATCAATATGAACAGTTCCAAACTGAATTAGCTGAAATTACTCTTGATAAAGAAGTGGAGAATTATAATGAGCAGCGTGCGGAAGGTATACTTAAACTCATTAAAAAAACGGGTGCTCGGCGTGTTCTTGATATAGGGTGTGGTTTAGGGAAAGTTACGACATATCTCGCAGAGAAAAATTTGGATGTAACTGGGATTGATATAAGTCCCCGGTTAATTGAGTTAGCACGCAAGAAATCTTTAGAAAAAAATATCCCGGTACAGTTTCATATTACCGAATTGAACAAATTTGAACCAGAAGAAAAATTTGATGTTGTTTTGTTTGCTGGGGTTCTTGAACACATTGAAGAAGATGAACAAATGATGAAAGATGCACAACATCTTTTGAAAGAAAATGGGCATATTATAATTACTGTTCCAGCATTTTCTTCCCTATTTAATTTAAGGGATAGACGCATAGGCCATCTTAGAAGATACACAAAAAAATCAATGAAATCTAAGCTAAACAGGACAGGATACAGAGTCATGTACCAAAAATATTACAGTTTCGCAATGATTTTCGGCGCACTTTACCTGAAAATTTTCAAGAAAGATGAATATCCCTTTGGTGCAGTAAACTTTTTTACTGATAAATTACTTAATTTCTGGTATAAACATCTTGAGAACAATTTTGTATTTCCCGTGGGCGAACATCTGTATTCAATTGGCAAATTACGTTCGTCGAAGTAGTAATGCTGTGTATATCATTAGTGCTATGGAAAAAAATACCTGCAGGATAAGTAACATTCGTGAGATTTTATACAATAAACGATCCGTGAAATTAAGTTTTTCTACATCAATGTAATCAAATGTTTGGTCATCATTGAAATAATTGAATGCGTGAGAAAAAAATCTATCTCTGTTGTGAACATATCCTAAGTAATTCCCAGGAACAGTCATATCTCCCATGAATGCTTCATAAGTGTACGATCCCTTCTTTAAATTATCTGAGAACGTTGCAATAGCTTTTGGTTCTCCATACACATCTTTGATAAATTTGAGTGAAGATTGTTGATTTATTTCAGTATTATTTCTTCCACTTCCCCAACCACAATCACCACTGGCGCAGTAAACGTAATAGGACGTAACCCTTCGAGGTTTCGAAGGGTCCTTATGGAAATAATCTATGTGTTGTGAGAAATCGTCAGCCCACACAAAATTGTTATGGGCAAATGCATAATTTCTTGAAGCCGTATACATGTTTGGATCAACTATAACTAGCGTATTTTTATTATCAATTGTTGAAAAAAATTCTTGTAATTGATTAGTTGCTGCTTTATCAGTTAATGGTCCACGGATGGCAAAAATGTTAACGACTACAATGATTGCCAAGAACCAGTAAAATAATTTTTTCCTGGGCATTGTGATAAATGGAAAATATTTTTCCTTTCTCGCAATAAGCCAACGTATGCTAACTGCTGCATATACACTAAACATTGCCATGAAAATAATGTAATGGTTCTGTCCACCATGTATCCCCATGAAATAGAAATAAACTATGAAAAGTGGTATGAATAAGTAATTTATTTTATTTTTATGTCGCCAAGCCGAGATTCCTAACCCAAGCAATCCGAAAAACAGTAAGAAAAAATCTTTTGTAAACATTTTATGTGTGATATCTTTAAACCTATTTGATAAGTAAGAAACACTCCATTCTTTGTCTACTTGATAATCTTTATATTCCTCTAGTGGTATGTTAAAATATTGTGAGAAAACACCGTCAACTATTCCCTGGTCTTTATACAATATGTAATTATAAGTAAGTACGGGTGACGATAACGCAATTCCAACAATGAAAAATATTCCGATAACTTTCAAATGATTGGTTAACGAACTTTTTCTCCTTTTTGAAATGTAATAAACGGCCAACGGAACTATTGCGGGAACTGCCAATGGTTTAATCATCACCGCAAGGACGTACGAACACATTGAAAGTAAGTGATACTTACCAATTTCTTTTTCTTCATCCATCGCTTTCATCAAGAAATACATACTAAGTAAAATGAAGAAATACATCAGCATATCCATTTCGGTGTTGAATGCAATGGCAAATCCTGAGATTGAAAATAAAAAAGCTGCGAGTAATCCAACATTTTTATTGTAGAACTTTTTTGTGATGAAATAAATTAAGATGATTGATAGTACACTTCCAATTATTGAAAGTAACCGTCCCGTTGTCGAGCTGAGATTGAAATAGGTATAAACTAAATCTGAGAGGTAGTAATACGTTGGTGATTGTTCAAAGACAGAAATCCTTCCAGAATCAATGAAACCCAGACCGTGCGTGACATAGATGGCTTCATCTGAATTAACGTGAACATTCCCTGCTACTTGTACTCTCAGGAGTAGACCTAGTAGAATGATTCCTAATAGAATTAATGTTGTCTTTTTCACGGAAAGTTGAGAATGTTATCCTTTATATTCTTTATTAAAGTTCTTCATCTTGAATATAATTCAATCCCTTAGAAAGAGCGAAATAAGCTTTCTGTAATTCTCTTCCCAAATAAGCAGCGTGATCTTTTCGAATGGGAACTTTCTCTTTATTCAAAATAGTATGATAAATATCAATAGGTTTTTTACCGATAACCTTTAAGGTAATCTCATGATCTTTGTTACAAAACGCAACTTCAATCCGTGATGTCCGTTCATTAACTCTTATCAAAAAATATCCTTTTCTGTCAATCTTGAATTCAGTGTTGTCATCATATTTGGCATTTACAATCTTAGCATTCACTGCACTTCTTTTCTTCACTAATTTTTTTTTATTTTCATCAGTTACTGCAATAGCTCCAGATGGACATACTCGAGAAGATAATATTGCTTTCTCTAATTCAGCATCGTTTGCTTTTATGGAAACAGAAAACACACCATCCTGTGGTGAAACTCCTTTAATACGTGCCTTCCCGCGCTGCAATCTAAATCGATCATTATACACCGCGGCACATTTCCCTGCACCAGTACATTTGTTCTTATCGAAAGCAATCTTGATATCTTTTTTCATATATATCTCATAGAATTTCTCATTTATAAATGTTTACCGAAAAAAGAGATACCTGAAAATAAACCAGATACTTCCAAGAATAAGTAGAATGTCAATCCACAAAATAACTTTCCCTAACTTATGTAAGAATCCTCGACTGGAATACGCATCAAATTCCTGTCCTTGAGCTTTCCAATCTACAGAATATAAATAAAACCAATGACCTAATTCAGTTACTGGTAATAACGAAGCTTTCATTAAACTTTTTGTTTCCAACACTTTGTATGTGTCCATACCATCAGTAATTTCTAAACCTTCAGGCGACCCCTGCTGGAAAACATTTGCAATGGTATCTGCTCGTTGCTGTATTTCAATATTATCTTTCAACCCTCGTCCCCAACCACAATCTTTTGAAACACATTCAATGAAATAAGTGGTAATCTGTTCAGGTTCTCCAGGAAGTGCAGGTTGCTGATTAACAAATTGTTCAAAATCCTTTGTGGTAATATAATTTTGGTCATGGAATGCCCATGCAACATTCCCAAGGTAAATCCGCTCATCAACTAAAACCAGGGAACCTTCTTCAAAATCTCTCGCGACATCTTGCAATTGACCAAGTGCAGATTGTTCTGTAAGAACGTCTGAAATAGAAATTACGTTAACAATTAATATGATTCCCAGTACTCCCATTAATACGTTTTTCTTTAAACGAAGATGAGAAGATATTTTCAGTAAAGTATACGTTGCTCCAATAGCTAAAAATGGAATAAAGAAAACTTGATGATTTGCACTACCACCACCGCCTTTACCCCATAAAAATATTGCATATAATGCAATGAAAGAAATGAACAATCCTGTCCATTTCTCTTTCTTCTTTAAGGCTAAAAGTAATCCCAAAATTCCCAGTAAGAAAATGATAGCATCAAAACATAGGAGTGCCTTCGCTTTGTCCACGGCAACTTTTGTAAACCTGTTAAAATTCCATGGCTTATCTATACCTAACCCGGCGTATTGATTTTGGTTAACATCAGATAAATATGATGAGAAGAAAATATCGACTGTGTTCTTCTCCTTATACAACAAATAATTGTACGAAAATATAGGCATGAGAATTATCAAAACCATCAATGCCGCATAGAAGACAACTCTCATTCTTTTCTTGGGAAACTTCCTTGTGCGTGCAAAGTAATGCCCAATATACAACGGAACTAACAGTGCAGCGAGAGGTTTGTTCACTAAACCTAGTCCCAGGAACAATGCTGACAACAAATAAAATTCGTCTTTCTTGAATCCTTTCATGTAAAATAACATACTGAGTAACACAAAGAAAATAGTGATACCGTCCATTTCTGTGTTAAATTGGATGGCATATCCTGACACTGCAAAAAGAAATGCAGCAATCAATGACTTCTTTTTATTCCTGAAAAATTCGTTTGCCAGCAAGAAAACCACGAGGATTGTCAAACTTGCGAATACAACACCAGTTAATCTGCTCGTTAAAGCACTCACTCCAAATAACGAGTAGGCCATATCCGTCAAATAAAAGTATGCAGGAGATTGATGGAATGTTGAAATTTTACCTGTTGAAATGATGTTCACTGGTGTTAATGCGTACGCCAATTCATCAGGATTTAAATGTGCATTATGTGCTGCCAAAGTTCGTAGAAGTAAACCTACTACTAAAATTACAAACAATATTTTAATACTTTTTTTCATCTTACATGACCGACTTATATGTCTTTAAATAGTTGTCTATGGTAGACTTCCACTCAAACTTTTTAATAGGAGTTTTCACAACTTCTCCGTTATGAACAGCAATCATTTTCTTTGCCAAGTCAGGAACATTTGTTGATTCGAAAATAACATGTTCACCACTTACAACTTCGGGAAGTGAACCAGCATCGCTGACAATTACAGGTTTTCCCATGGCAGTAACTTCAATGGCATTGTACCCAAATCCTTCCGCAACGGAAGGAACAACTCCGCAGTCAATACTTTTCAAAATGTGTCCTAATTCACCATGTTGAACAGGTCTCAAAATTTTCACAACATCCTGTAAATTTTTATCCCTAATCAACCTTTTCAATTCAAGAAACTTTTTCTTATATTTGTCAGCTGATCCAAACATAAGCACTAAGCGAGCACCAGGAATTTTTTTTCGAACAATACTCATTGCTTTGATAACATACTGAAACCCCTTTGATGCGCCAGGTCGTCCCCAGGAGAAAAAAACATAGTTATTGGGCAATAATTTTCGAGCATCATAATTATCAGGATTCCAAAAGTCATAATCAAACCCATTGTGAATTACTTGGACTTTTTTTTCATTAATTCTCTTCAACAAATCCTTACGAGTAGCTTCAGAGACACATACATATTTGTCAAATGGTAATTTGTAAATACACCATTCCAGAAATTCATGCAACCATGATTTCAGATGAGAAAAACCAGTCACTTTTTTCCATTTCCCGCCCCAGACTTCATGGACAGTTAACACCACTTTCTTCCCTGTTACTTTGCCTGCAATCCAGGCAGGAACTGCTCCATTGAACGTCGTTGTTTGAATAATATCACTTTTTTTTGCTAACTGTACTGTTTTAAGAATTGATGAAAATGTGAACAAGTACCGTGAGTACAGTGAAGGAATTCTATGAATAGTAACTCCTCCAATAATTTCATTTTTTTTAGTTCCTTGCATTCGGTGAGTAACCAAATCTACAGAATGTCCTAACTCTACATATCTCTCAGCTAAATTTTTGAATACTACTTCAGCTCCCCCAAAATGTGGGAGATAATTTTCACATACAAAAAGAATGTTCATTTTTTCTTTCTCTCAATGGCCATATGTCGAACTAATTTTTCAACTCTATTCTGTGTTTTCCGCATAATAATGTACGTGTGAAAAAGTATCCCAAGCAGAAACATGAAACCAAGTACGATAAAGAAATCTAATTTTCTTGAAAAACCGAGAACGCCTTTGATAAAAAAGTCTAAAGTGGTTGGAAAAATAACTAACAGCAGAAATGCTACCCATGTACCAAACCAAAATAATGTTTCTTTAGCGGTAAACTCATTTCTTCTTTGATGTAAGAATGTTAAGTAGAACATAAACCCAGCGAAAAGTACACCTAACACTTGAATACCAATTATTGTCATTTCCTAAGTCTCCATAACAACATACTCATTCCAATCTTTAATCCGTCGACAACGGTTGTTCCTTTATACCTATCCAAGTATTTTGTCTTAATTTCCAATTCTTTGTACCTCAACTTATTCTTGCCAACATTAGCAATCATCTCACTTTCCATGCTGTAGTCGGTAGCTGTCCATCTTATTTTTTTGTAACTCTCTACAGTGAATGCTCGGAACCCTGATTGTGTATCTTTTAATTTGACTCCATATAAAAGCTGGACAATCAAATTTAACCCCTCATTTCCCTTCTTCAGTACGGAAGGCATCTCTTTTGAAAATGTTCGAGATCCAAACACAATATCATTCTTTTTTAATGCTTCAACAAATCGAGGAATTTCATTAGCATCATGCTGACCGTCACCATCCAATACTACCATTTTTGAAGCATGGTGCATGTATGCATAATCACACCCTGTTTTTAATGCTGCTCCTTTTCCTAAATTGACGTCATGTCGTAGTACGGTAACTCCAGTTAGTTGAGCAATTGCCTCAGTGTTATCCGCGGATCCATCATCAACAACGACAACGTGGTCAACATGTTTTTGAGTGATATCAATGACATCAGCAATAGTTTTCTCTTCGTTATAGCAGGGGATGATAGCAAACAAACTCATACATCTTTGTCAGAAAAATTGTTTATAAACGTTGTGAAAGAGTCTACAGAGAAATAACATTGATACCTTCTTTCCTTAACTCTTCCTCAACTTTTTGTCTTCCTTCATCTAATCCAACAATTACTGAAGAATTTTCTGGGAGATTATCTTTTGTTATGTTTGAAACTCTTCCAATGACAGGGATACCATCATATTGTAAATATTGATGTTTCTCATCATCATCAAGTAATCCAAGAATGTTGAATGATTTTTCATTTCTTATTTTTTTGATAATATCTCCTGAAGGTCCGTTAAGATCAGCGCCTACAATTACCACATTTTTTAAGTTTGGATCTAGTTCACCGCCCATGCTTACTTTTGGTAGTGGCCGTTCATCGATTGAATTGTTCAATTCCAAAATGTCTTTTTCTGTGTTCAATAAAGTAACAATTTCAGTTATTGAAAAAATTCTTCCATTGTAATAAAGAGCTGAATAAATACGTTCCATGACATCTAAATCTTCCTGGTAATCAACAGTAAGTCGCATTTCTTTCTCACTGTGCAACTCATCAACATCCATAATATTTATTTTGAAATATTTCGGTTGTTTCAAATACGCAGTCATGTACTCACTTTTGTTAGGATCATCTGCCAATTCATGAGCTTTCTTTAAACACCATAATGAGATTACTTCAGCATTCATTCCGATGGGTAACTGTTCAGTTCTGGAAAAATCAGATTCAGTGGCAAAATGGTTATCAATTAATCGGTCAATATATTCAGGGTCAGTAAGTGGGTTATCACCTGTAACTCTCACAACATGAGTTAATCCAAATTGTTCAGCGGCTGCAATAAATCTGCCGAGAACATCTTCTTCACTTCCTGCAAACCATTTGATATTTTCTTGTTCAGCATATTGTTTCAATTCTTGATCTTCCATATGTGTTGATGAGCAAAGAACAATTTCATCAGCAAACTTACTTGATTTCATCCGTTCAATTTGATGGATAATCATCGGCTTGCCAACAATCGGCAGGACAGCTTTCCTTGTTAATCTCTGTGACTTCATTCTGCATGCAATAAGAATACCTATCTTTGGAATCATTGTTTTTTGCTTTTTGTAATGGTATTTAAGTGTTGTGAATTGGACTTAATGATGTTATGCAGGGGGGACTTTATGTTCCCATCGTAGCATGTAAATGCGGAGAAGTTATGACGCAAGCGACCGCCCGAACCGATCAGTTTATAGTGAGATTATGTTTCTTATAAGAAAATGGCAAAAAATTCTAAATTACACCCCAAAGTTTATATATTACTTAGTATTACTTAGGATTACAATGGAAGCTACAACTGTAAAATTTGAAGATGATTTTAGTGTCCAAATAGAGAAAGCAATAAAAAAGCATCATTATGCTACTAAAGCAGAGTTTATTAGAGAAGCGTTAAGAGAAAAGTTAGTTAGTTTAGAGAAGCAAGAATATATGATGCGAGCGTTTAGGCTACATGGTGCTGGACGAAAAAAGCATGGGAATATAACTGATGAAGATTTACATAGAACCAGAGAGAAAGTTGCTCGAGAAATGGCAGAGGAACTTGGTGTTAATCTAGATTAGATCTTTTGGTTCTTTATATTCACTTATGTCTTTTATTTTTCTGAAATCTTTTTCGTCTCTAGAAACCATCTGAGCATCATTATCTCTTGCGAGTATAGCATGAACTGAATCTCCAAATGGAATATTTCTCTGCTTTGCTAATCTATGTGCTTCTTCAAATTGGGTTTTTGTTACAGAAACTCTTTTGATATGATTTGGTTTAATCATTGAAAGAAGAGAGTTAATTCCTGTCTGCGAAAGTCCAATGGCTTTCATTTCTTTCTCGTTAAAGTTGGAGAAAACAACTTTTGCATCATCTTCAATTATTTTTAGAATTAATTTTAAAGCTTGTTCTCCGTAGATTCCATCAGGTCCACGTTCTAAGTAATGATCTATCCAGATTTGGGTGTCTAATAGGAAAAGATTTTTTGCCATTTTCACTAATTTATAATCTAACATAAGATGCTAATAAACTTGTCGGTGGCAATTTTCAAAGGTCGCTGAGTAATAATTCTGCATAATCATCGTTAAGCCAAAGTCTGCGATTTATCACAAGAGAGGGGCTGAAACTTCAAAATTTGAATGCCCATAAACACTTAACACTAAGGTAACGCTACGATACTTTTTGGTTTAAGCGCTAATTGAAAATAATTATTCTTGATAATAATTTTTAAGAATTGTTTCACTGGTCACTGGACATTTCCAGAAAGATTTTATATATGATGATGTTTACCACTAATTCAATAATTATATAAAACCTCATTTCAATTTTACTCGAATGAACGTCATCTGTCTAACTCATTCATCAAGACTGCAAGGGTTTGTTGAATTAGTCAATAATCCTAATCATACTGTTGTTGCATGCATAGTCGCTGATTCAGACAAGAATATTGCAGATCTCAAACACTTCTGTGAACATAATAAGATTCCATTCCTCACTTCAGAAAAAAGAAGTGAACTCCCTCTACTTCAACAATTCAATTATGAAATTCTCCTCACCTTTGGCTATCCATACCTTATCAAAGATAAAGTAATAAGATCAGCAAAATACGCAATTAATTGCCACCCTACTTTACTTCCAGATTACAGAGGAATTTATGCTGCTAATTATGCCATCCGGTTTGACGATGAAGTTCAGGGAATAACTGTTCATTTCTTAGATCCAGGTATTGACACGGGAGATATCATCCTTCAGAAGAAGGTACCATTAACACTTTTTGACACACCTGAAACAATGAAAAAAATAAATAGAAAAATAGAACCAGCTGCAATAAGTGAAGCAATTCAACAAATAGATAACAATACAGTTACAAGAACAAAACAAGGTCAGCCAAGAAGAAAAACAAAGACCTGGCTCACTCCTGAAGATTCTAAAATACCAGAAGAATTATTCTCAAAAGAATTATACAACCACCTGAGAAGTTGTGATCCGGAAAGATATCCAGCATTTACCATAATCAAAGGTAAGAAAGTGTACGTAAAGGCATGGTGGGACAATGAATGATCTAGATTGGATGTATAACCTCCAACGGTTTGGTATGAAACCAGGGTTGGAAGTAACAAGAAAACTTCTTCACCATTTAGACAATCCACATGAAAAATTAAAAATAATTCATGTCGCTGGTACTAACGGTAAAGGTTCTACTTGTGCATTTCTTGAATCTATTCTAAGAATAGCAGGAAACAACGTTGTTCTGAGATTTTTCTTTCCACGGTTTCTGGATTGATGCTGCATTTTCTTCGCTACGCAGAATCTCTTGCTCAATTGGTTTTACATCAGGCTCGCTCCACTCCAACGGTTGATGAGTAGTTTGAGGTCTCTTACTTGGCTGCCAGCTATCTGCAACAATTGGAGTTTCCCTCTCTCTAATGTCGATATCAGATTCCTTACGCACAGAATCTTTTGAATGTTCAGAATTTTCAGAACTCTTGTCATAATTATCTCTTACAATACTTTGCTCTTCTTTCTTCTCTTCTTTCTTTGTTGGACTCAATTCATCTTCCCATTCCATTAAGAGTTCACCTCACAACTAAAGTCAACTATCCATGATTGGATAAGTTCATTTGTAATTTTACCTTCCTTTTGAAGTAAATTAAAACAAGCAAGATCTGTTCCTTCAAAAAAGAATAATTTGGTAAACATACTTCTTGCCAATATAGAATCAACAGCAAAGGAAGAATATCCATCTTCAGTCTTGAAGACAACGAGAGACCACTGCAATTTCTGTCCATGAAATACATTTTCAAATACTTCTCCCTCTTTTCCATACACCAGCGACCATGGTTTTACTGGATTTTCTCCAATCGTTTCAGCTGTCCCTTCCTCAAGATTAATATCAAAAACAATAACGTCTGTCTCTGTACTTGCCGCACATTGCATTGACGTCTCATTAATTCTGCATGGAGTAGCCTGAGTCAAATACCGAGGACTTTGTGCTACAAATTCAGAAATTGACATTTGCTGTATATCAAAATACAATTGATCAGCCACTTGAGTGCTTACATTTATTTTTTCTTCAATGTACCGTCGAGATTCAATTCGTTCTGCTCCTTTGACAAAATGATAAACATCAGCTTTAGTAAAGTCCCAGGTTCCAAAATGCCCCCAGGTTTGAGATTTTATTATCATGTCTTCGGACGTTATCACATATTGAGGTAACAAATTTTCACAGTGAGTTACCAGTAACACTTCCTCAATGGCTTTTTCGGATAATCCCTCTTTTTTAAGAATATCCTTTGCTTCATTTTTTTCATTTATTATTAATGCATCAAGAACTGCAATAGCTTTTAGCGTATCTCCACCAAAATGTTTCTCAAGTACATGCGGTGCTTTCTCCTGCCCACAATTTAACATTTTCAAGATTCCAACGGCTTCCGCTTCGTGTTGAGTAGTAAACATTTTTCCTACCCAATAGATGCGTTCACCTTGGTCACCTCCGTCGAATGTGACTGCTCTCCCAGAAATTGCTGTAAACCAATGTCCAAAATCCCACCAACTGGTGATAATTCCGTTTGAATTATTTTCCTTTATGGCTGTTAACACGTCCACCCACCTATCATTCATACCGGGAAATTGCCCTCTGGCTTCATCCATCGCCGTAGTAAATTGTGGAATGAGTAGTAAGAAAAAACCGACAACAACGACCAATACAATCACCGTACGTTCTACATGCATGGCCTTGGCATACTTTCCTGCTTGTTTTGCGAGATTCCCAACAACAATACCAAAACCGATAGCGAGTGGAGGAACCAACAAAATGATAAATCGTGCACTTGTAGACACTGCATAAGTCGTACCTACAAGCCAGAGTGATAACAAGATGGCATAAAATGTTTCTGTTTTCTTCTTCCTTGTGAAAAGATATACAATACCAATAACGGCTATGGTGATAAATATTTTTCCACCCAGTAACCGGAGGGTAACAGATAAATCCAGTCCGCTTAATTCCTTGACTGTCCTGAATACCTTTGGCCATAACGAAACACTTGCTTCTTTCAAACGCAGAAATTGGAACGGACCAATGAGTGCTTGAATAAAAACAGCATTTTTTCTAATAAGTGTTGCAACTACCCCTGATGAAATGGTGAAAATAAGAAGCATCAAGCCTTGTTGTTTCCACTTAATCGTGTTTACTGATTTATGTTTCTTCCAGTAAAGTACAGTTTGATAAGTCAAAAATACAATGACGGTTCCCGCGAGAAGATAATAGGTGTACCACCACCCACTCCATGTTACTGCATATATACCTAAAATAATCCCAGATAAAGCTGTTAGCCATTTCTTATGATTTTGCCAAGATTCAATGAATAACCAAGTAATGAGAAGTGGAAATAAAATACTATACATATCGGTGTCTGGAAATCCACCTGTTGTTCTCTTCAGAAGTGCTGGACTTATTGCGAGAACCAGAGTTGCGAAAAATCCTCCAATGTTACCTGCAACTTTTCTGGTAAGTAAGAATATGAAAATAAGGGATACTGCAATGATAAATACTGGAAGAAGAAAAAGAGATTTAATAAGTGAAATACTTCCATCAAACAATTGCAGTGCACGATGCCACGTTGCTGCAATGTATGGATGCATTTGGAATCTTGTTTCCTGTCCAAATCGTCCATTTCTAAGCGTGTTCACCGATTTACCATCGATGATACTATCGCCTAAATAGCCGTGCTCTAAAACATTTTTTGTTTGAGTGTACCACAAATAAGGATCAATTTGAAGTAAGTATGTATCTCCATTATCATCCTGTCTTCTTTCTTTTAACACGAGTGCCAATTCATTTTTATTTTTTTTAATTTCATCTTTGTTAGCCTCAAGAAGACTACGTAATTCTCTCTCAACCATTAATCGTTTATTTTGCTCAGGGATTGTTGGAAATTCTTCATTAATATTGTTGATTATCTGATTTCTATATGAATTATATAATGCACTTTCTGCACTAGACTCCATAGAAGGGAGGTAAGCAGGTTGCATACGAAAAAATGTTGAAAGTATGACTGCAAATACAATGAGAAGTATTGGAATTATCCATTTATTTTTTGTTAAAGTGGGAATATATTTCTTTATACTACGAGATATATCTTTGAATGAGATGGTATCCGAATTCTTCTTTGGTACTTTCGAAGTGTCCTCTACTGACAAAACTTCATGTGGTAGTCTCTCTTGAACAACTGCATAATCTATTGCATCATCTGATAGTTCAATTGGATTTTCTTGCTCAACTACATCTACAAATTGTTCTTCAGAAACATTTTTTTCATATTCTTCCTCTAAATTTTCCGGTGGTTCCACTACTTTCCACTCTTCAACGGGATTAAATTTTTCATTCATGGTTTAGTACCGCAAGACCAGTCAACTTCCCACACTTGTATGGTACCACCTGTTATTTGTTGCTGCTCATGGAATAAATTAAAACAATCTAAACCATAACCTTTCAAATAAAATAATCTTGTAAACAAACTCATTGCTTGCATGGGGTGCGAAAGGACAACACGATAATCATTTTCTATATGTGGAACTAACGTTAATGAAAAGGGTATTTCATTACTATTTGCACGTTTTTCTTCAACACCATCTGCGGTAGGATAAACAAAAGATTGCGGCGAAACTTTTTTACCCTCAACAGTTTCAACTGTGGCAGTACCTGCATCAAGATCAATAATGAATGGAATGTCCTGCCCATCCGTACGTACTGTACAAACAATTTCTTCTCCGGTAACACATCCTTGAGTTCCCTGATACCCTGGCCACGGAGAAACCCATTTATCAGCTGTTGTTGTTTGAATCTCTTGATATATTTCTTCAGCCACCTCAGATGTTACTTCTAATTCATTTTGTATGTACACAATTCCTTGTTCTTTACTTAATCGTCGAACTACTTGATGAACCATTGCTCTCTTAAAATCCCATGATCCGAAATGTCCCCATACTCCTGCTTTTCCAATCATATCTTGAGAAGCAATGACATATTGAGGGAGTAAGTTTTCACAATGGGTTACTTCCAAAACTTCATTTATCGCCGCATCTGTTAACCCTTCATTAACTAATATGTCTCTCGCTTCATCTCTCCTGCTAATAATCATCTCATCAAGAACTTCAATAGCCTTTACTGTATCTCCACCAAAATGTTTCTCAAGTACATGAGGCGCTTGTTCCTGCCCACAATTCAGCATTCGTAGAATGCCAAAAGATTCTTTCTCCGAATCAGCCAGAAATAGTTTTCCCACCCAGTGAATACGTTCTCCCTGATCACCACCATCAAACGTCACTTTTCTTTCAGATATTGCCGTAAACCAGTGACCAAAATCCCACCAACTTGTAATGATAGAATTATCATTTGCATTTTTTATCTTCGTTAAACTGTTAAACCACGCATCATTCATGGACGGAACTTGGTTCGACATAACATCATCTGCGGTTGATAATGGAGTGTTAAACAGAAATAATGCAAGGATGAGAGCTATGGTAAATTTTGAAACCAAAGTGAATTTTGGTTTTATGGTTTGTATTCTATTTCCAAGTAATTCAACTATAGCGCTAATACCTGTTCCGAACGCAATACCGAATGCCGGAACCATTAATATCGAGAATCTTGTTCCTTTAGTGAATGCATACGCTGTCGCTATAAGCCAAACAGTTACAAAAATCCCATAAAACACGTCTCTTTTTCCATCGTACTTTTTAATAAATGTGTACACCAATCCTCCAACAGCAATTATGAAAAAAAGCATACCACCCATCTGATTGATGATAGCTCCAAAATCAATGACATTGAATTCAGCGACTGTCGTTAACACATTTGGCCAAACGGAGACACCTTTTAATTCTTTCAAATTGATAAATTCGAACGGACGGAAAATAACTCGGTAGAACGTTTTTGGCGTTCTCACAATCATTGTTGATAATGCTGCTGAAATTGCAAATGATACCACAAAGGTGAATTGTTTTTTCCAATGTAATTTCTCATTTTTTCCAATTTTTTTCAAAATGAATTTGTATGCCTGTACTAAGAAAACAGTTCCTATCGGCAGCACAAATGTAAACCACCATCCACTCCATGCCATGGCATAAAATCCAACAAGGATTCCTGACAAAACAGTCAGTATGGTTCTCTTTCGTCCTTCCGCTTGATATGCTTCCCAAAATACCCAGGCAATGAGTAACGGAAATAAAATAGTATAACTATCAGTATCTGAAAAACCTGCAGGAGTTCTCATGAGAAGTGGTACACTTACCGCAACACTCATGGCCGCAAAAAAACCACCAACATCTCCTGCTATTTTTCTCGTAATGAGGAAAGTTATGGTTACTGCTAAAGCAATAAGAAGCACCGGTAACAAGAATAATGATTTCATTAACGATATACCTGGATTAAAAACACTTGCAATGCGATGCCAATAAGCAGCCACTATGGGATGCAACTGTTTCGTTGTTTCCTTTCCTAATCGTCCATCTCGCAGGGAATAGACAGATTTCCCATCAATAGTAATGTCACCTAGTTGACCATGATTTAACTGATTTCGTGCTTCTCCATACCAGAGGTACGGATCAATTGCCAACAAGTAAGTGTCACCATTATCATCCTGAAATCTGTTTCTAAATTCTTGTGACAGTAATACTTTCTGTTGCTCTATTCCTTCCTTCTCTCTTTCAAGAAGTTGAGCAAATTCTTGCTCAATCAGTGCTTGCTTATTCTTATCCGGCACATTCGGAAATTGTTGTTCTACAGCGAGTGCTACTTGCGCACGGTAATTGGAATGAATTTGGTTTTCAGCCCACGCATCTGTCGCTGGCAAATCAACTGGGTATAATCTGAAAAATGATGAAAAAAATACAGCTATCACAATGAGAAGCAGAGGTAAGACCCATTTATTATTTTTGTTCCACTTTACTGTCGATTTGAATATGTTATGTACATTGATTGTTTCTTCTTTTTTCATGGCATCTTTCGCGTGAACAAATTCCTCAGCTTTCCTCATGAACGGTTGATTATCCATGTGGGATTGAGATACAAGTTTAGGTGTACTTGCATGTTGAGGTTCAGAATTTCTTTCAACTGGTTCATGAATTTTTTCTTCTTGCCGCGTGGCTGCTTGAATTTCTGGAGCATATGTTATACTCTGTTCTTTCTCTTCTACTGGTTCTTCCTCATCAGAAAAATCTTTCTCTAACCAATCATTTTCCACTTAAAAACACCCTGAGAACTCGAACTGTGATTCGTTTATAAAGTTTCTTATGTTGTAATACACAAAGCAAGATTTCTATTATCGGATTAAACAACTTTTAAATACCATAAACGTAATCACAGTGGTATGACTTGTGAATTATGTGGAAAAGAAACGCAGACATTTCAAACAATGCTTGAGGGAGCGTACCTTTCTATTTGTCAATCATGCGGTGGTAAACCAACTGCACGGAAAGTGTTCAAAAAAATAAAAAAACATGTACGTCCAAAGCAAGAAAGTAATGAGCGTATAGTTTCAAATTATGCGCAACTTATTCAGAAATCTCGTGGTGATATGAATCAAAAAGATTTTTCAAAAAAATTACAGATTAAGGAAAGTGTTTTACATAAATTAGAATTCGGATCATTCAGACCAAGTGTCCAACTTGCGTATAAGATGGGTCGTATTCTTAATATTCGGTTGGTGAAAAAAGAAGAAGAACGAAAGGAAGTCAAATTACAAAAGAAATCTTCTATTTCTACCATGGCGGATGTTGTAAAAATTAAGAAACGCAACTTTCATGGTTAATTATTGAGCATACTTCTTTGGTTAATTGTTCATTACTGACAAACGGTTCTCCCACTATTACTGAATCTTCAACAATCAAAGTAGGAAATTCAGTTACGTCATAATTCTTCTTCAACAATCGAATCATAGGTTCATCTAACTGCTCGTCCAGTGAAAAAACAAGTAAAGATTCTCCAAAAATAGCTTTAAGATAATTGAGAACAACCGCTTGTTCTCTGCAATATTGACAGTTTTGATTATCAGAGTAGAAATAAATCACCCTGGTAAATGATTGTTCGCATTGTTCTCTTACATTTTCGGCAAGGAACCAGTACCGTAATTGTTCCAGAGAATATCGTCTTTTTAACCGGTCAAATTCCTGGTCAGACAATTTACTATCGGCAGCATGTTCAACAACTTTTCTGCTTATTTTTTCCAAATTAAACAAATTTTCACCCAGTACTGATTGCACCGTCGGGCAAGATTCTTTGTCACCAAGGGAATTAATGAATGCATACTGCAACTGCGAACTGCTTAATTCTAATTCCTGCTCTTGTAGTAATCGCTCGTCCATGCTGATGCGTTTCCCTTCAATGGTTAATCCCATCAATACGCCAAGGGAGAAAATAATGAGGGTTAACAAGAATGCCAAAAAATACTTCTCCGTGCTAATCTTTCTTTTTACCATCGTTGTTGCTTCTTACGAACCAAATCATACGCAACACCTAACCACACTACGCCGAGGATGAAAAAATACACAGCCATGTAAAACATCAAGGGGATCATTCCATACTTCATTACTCTCTCACCGGTAATGGAGTGCGCTCTTTTTAACACAAAAATCGAAATAATTCCTAAAACCACTCCAACTGAAATCATTCCATAATTAAGATCTAGCAGGGAAAAATTCCATGAAAATGTCTTAATCAAAGGTATGATGTCGTAATTTATCAGGCTCCAGTTATTAATCTTTGTAAACACTGGTTCAGTAATACGATACAGAAGAAATCCAATCACTGCCAGAGTTAAAAATCCTGAAATAAGAGTGATGGGCATTTGCATGATACCAAAATCTCCAAATTTTCTGTTGAAAATCATTTTCCTATACCCAAGTGTGTTCAAGAAAGAACCTTTATACCATCTATTACGTTGATGATAAATCGCTTTGAATGTTCTTGGAGCAATGGTGTACACGCTTGTTTTGAATGTTTGCACTAATCGATATTGATGTTTCTGCAATCGAATTGCCATTTCTAAATCTTCAGTTAAATTATTTTCATCAAAGTAACCTACTTTCTTTACAATGTCTGTCTTATACATGGAAAACGGTCCAGGGGCTACTCGAATACAATCCAATCGTGACATTAATTCCTTGTAAAACATTGACACTAAATATTCATACCGCTGCATTTTTTGAAAAATGTTCGGATTGTCAGTATCCTCAACTTTTAGACATGGTAGAACAACAGCAACATTTTCGCTCGTATAATACGGAATCATTTTCCGTAATGCGTTCGATTCAATGGTAGAATCAGCATCCATGCAGACAAAGTATGTGCCCGTGCATTTATCTATCGCTACATTCAATGCTGCTCCTTTTCCCTTATTTTCCTGATTAATGAGAACAATATTTCTGTCAGAAGAATTCTTGATAAGTTGTTCAGTGATTTCCTGCGTGTTATCACTTGACCCATCATTCACCACGATAACTTCAACTTTATCATGTGGATAGTCAAGTTGCAACACAGAAGTTAATGTCCGAGTAATCGTTTTTTCTTCATTAAACGCAGGAATACATATGGTAATCATCAGCTCATCACCAGTTTCAATTCCTTCAGCTTCATCTTCAGTCAGTAGAGTTACCATCCAGAACGTAACGAAAAATAATGAAAAGAAGTACAATATGTACGTAAACACCACAATAATTCCATCAATCATCGTATCGCCAGGTTTCTATACCATTCTCCTCCCGAACCATCGTAAATTTTTCATTTTTAAATGTAAAGAGTAATCCTTCATTTTGCTGCACAACTTTTTCTTGTTTCATATCTGGAGTAATGTAAAACACAGTAATCCCATGTTGATTAAACAGTTCATCTTGCACATAACTTGAATCAAAAATTGTCCGTGCAATCTCTCGTTTTTCATTGAAGTTCTGTGTTTGATACTCCAAGAGTGGTTGTGCTTGTGTATAGTATTTAATAATTTCGCCGTTATGGAGCGATGAGAGGATGATGTCATCTTCGTTGGTGAATTCCTTAACTTGCACTAAACTGCGTTGAATTTCATCAGAGGGACCAAGGTTAATTAATCTGTCGCTGACACTCAATGAAGAAAAGAGCACTCCAAGGACTATTACAAATAAAGTAAAACTCTTTATGGCTTCTAATTTCCATGTTCGTTTTGCTAATTGAGCTAAGGCAATTCCTGCCCATAACGTCACAATGATTGTTATGAAAAGCATTACTTCAGCCGTAATCCAGTACGAAAAACCGAGAAAGATAATCAATAAATATAACGGAAATGAAAAAGCTTTTTTCCATGTTTTTGCAATACCTCCAAAGGCAAGAATCAGAACGAACACATTCAACCCTCGAAGCCCACCGAAATCACTCAATAGGGCTGTCATTCTGCTGTACATCACAAATGGTGTATAGAAAAATGGTTTGGATAAAGCTAGCAGTACGATGATGGCCGATACCGTGACAAAAAGTACCATGAGCATACTAATTTTTTCTCTTTTTAGATAGGCATATGGAATCAACAGAAGTAACAAAAATAATGAGGAAAAAATGTCAAATAGTGGAACGAGCAAAAAAATGGGAAGAGCAATCCACCTCACTTTTTCATTCTTTCTGGTAAGAAAATAAAATCCAGTAATCAGTAA
This sequence comes from Nanobdellota archaeon, assembly GCA_002687775.1. The sequence continues at coordinate 32,956 of NZBF01000018.1, read as the reverse complement.
GAGGAATAGTAGAGAATACGGATTAAGTGTGGTGAATGAAGTAATGAACGCTGGTGAGAAAACGAGTAGTAGCAAAAAAATACTATGTTCCCACGCGGACAATCCAAGATAAAGTTGATGCAAAAAGAGAATGCTTAGCAATCCTAATAATACTGGCAAAAATAAGTGAAATTGAACTGAATCACTCAAAGATAACAAGAAAGTATAAGGGTGATTAAACAATGAATTGTCAGCATTAAGATAGTAATAATTATCATTTCCTGGTATTGTCGATGAATCGAGCATTCTTATTGTAACGGGTAATAATAAAATTATGGCTACAATAATTAAGATGTACACTGGATTCTTCCGCAATTTCATGAAGTAATTTCTATATTGCATTGTGTCTCATATACCTTAGTTTCTCCTTTGAATACATTCCTGAAACATTTTCCTTTAATGTATCGTAATTTTTCAATGTCATAATCATCTTTTGGTTTGCTTGATATCATTACATAATCTGCTGAATATTTATCCAACAAGTCAACTGCTTCTGTCTGGTATTGTGTGACATATATTCTTTCTAAGTCTTTAAATCGTTTGTCTATTTCAGAAACTCCGACAAATTGACTATCAATAATATTCTTCCTTTCTGCGACATAATTTAGTAGATGTCCTTCATTCACTGCCACGGCGACTGTACTATCTGTCGGCGTATGTTCTTTAATCCATTGCAATGCTTCAATATCACTGTTATGTGGCGTTCCCTGCTGCCAAGCAAATGCTAGCGAAGGAGATACTGAGGTGACAAGTAGCACAGCCACAGTTATTCCCGCAAGCCAGGATACGTGTTTATCAGCTTTGGTTTTCTTAATGTAATTTTCCACATATTCATAGAATGGAGCAAAAAGAATAGCGAAAATGATGCCGAGATATAATAGCGACATTTTGATGGGAATTAATTGTAATGCAAGTAACAATACAATTCCAATGGCAAAGCTTATGAGTAAATTAGTGTAATGATTTTTTTGGGAAAATAAATTTTTGTATATGACATAGAGTCCCGCAACAAGAGGTATAACTCCAAGAAAAATGATAGATTCTCCAATAGACAACCGAGAAAAGTAGGAACTAACTATAGAGGATGGAATATTTTGCCAAATGAAAGCAATTCCTTTATCAAGAAACACATTTTTGTAAAATAAGAATTGAATCCATGTGAATAGAAAAACTGAGAATAACGTTATTTCAATTTCTTCTTGTTGTATCTTCTTATCTTCCAGTTTTGAAATGATGAGGTATACTAACAAGCCCCAGAGAAATAAAGCAGTTATCGGACTTGTCAAAGAGAGAACAGTGAATGAAATAAGATAGACATAGTGATAAGTTTCATTTCGAATACGTATAATACTATACAACGCAAGCAGCGTAAGAGGTAAAATTAATGAGTGTGGTCCGATGTTATTAGGTTCGAATGCAATAGGGATAAACCCAGCAATGAACGCAGCGAACAGAGGCGCTCTTTTACTTGTAGTAATTTCCTTAGCAAAAACGTAACTTAACGGCACCAATAACGCCATAAGAATATTTGCAACTAATTTGGCAGCTAATTCTAAAAGTATAAGAGATCCGGCAACGGCCAGAACGTAGTCATATAATGGCAGGAAAACAGTGCTCCGTCCGCCGTATGACAACGGATCTTCATAAAGTGGAATACCTGTTTCTTGGATAGCTTCAGCTTGCCGTAGATGAAAATATGAATCATACGTGAAATGTGGTAACGCAAATGCTACCCATAAACGCAAAGCAAGCACAATAAAGAAAATGACCACCACCATCTTTTTGTACTTGTTCATGCAAAGATAATCGTTTAAATGTATATAAAGTTTACAGTTTGTGTGGATAACTTCTCTTAAAAAAACTCGAAGTATCCAAACAATTATAAAATCTGGTTGTTTAGTTTACATAATGAAAAAGAGGAAAAAGTTAGGGTTAGCTCTTGGCGCTGGTGGTGCTCGTGGTTTAGCACACATCGGTATTCTCAAAATTCTTGAAAAGCATGGCATACAAGTTGACTATATAGCGGGAACTTCAATGGGTGCGGTCATAGGTGCTTTCTACGGTGCGGGACATTCTCCTGAAGATCTTGAACAAATTGCAAAAACGACTGACTGGAGAAATATTGTTGATTTTAACATCCCGAAAGTTGGTTTAGTAACTGGCCAATTAATTGAGAGAAAAATTGACAAATTAGTGTATGGGAAAAATTTCAAAGATTTACGTTTTCCTTTGCGTGTTGTTTCTTACAATTTGACAAAACGTGAGCAAGTCATATTTTCAAAGGGAAACATTTCAACTGCAGTACGCGCTTCATTATCAATACCTGCGATATTTTCTCCATTAAAAATAGGTCAATCATTTTTTGTTGACGGCGCTGTTGGTGATCCTACACCATTTGATGTTGTTAAGGAAATGGGCGCGGACGTCATTTTAGCAGTAGATTTGTTTGTAAAAGAAAAAACAGTGAAAGCACCAAGGGTTAAGAAAAGTTCATTAATGACATACTGGAAGGAAATGTTTGTAGTGCAGGAACTCTATCAATTGAAAAATTTGATATTTCCAGAGGAGTGGCCAAAATTTATTAGAAGATTGTTAATGTGGACTTTTGATAAACTTCTTTATCCAGCTCGTGTTTTACGCATTTTGGCGGGTCGAGAAATTCCACCAATTACGAGAACAATTCATCAAACAATCCAAGTTCTCACCAATAATCTTGCAAAGGAACGGTTAAAAAATGCGGATATTGACGTATTGGTAACTCCATCGTTTGGTAACCTTGACTGGTACGATTTTGACAAAGTTGAGGAATTTATTTCCATTGGTGAGAAATCTATGCGAAAGAAAATTGAATTGTTAAAGAAAAAGTTAGCTTGACCACCGATTTCTTTATATTGTTTTAATGTACCATCTGTACATGATTACTGAATCTAATATGACTGTATCGAGTATGACTTCGAGTGGCGTTACTTTTCTTGATACTTTGTTACAGGGAGGATATGAAAATGATATTATTACTACTTTTTCTGGTCCATCAAGTAGTGGCAAAACCAATTTATGTTTACTTGCCGCTGTTCACGTTGCTCGTAGTGGTAAGAAAGTTGTCATTATTGATACTGAAGGTGGTATAGCATTGGAGAGAGTCAAGCAAATTGCTCCTGATTATGAACAGCTTGTTCAAAATTTTGTATTTTTCTCTCCAACATCTTTTGACGAGCAATGTTCAATTGTTGATTCATTGAAAGAGACAATAAGTGATAATACTGGCATAATTATTGTAGATAGTATTTCAATGTTATATCGATTAGAATTGGGAAAAGGAAATGGAGTGTTTGATACTAATTCAGCACTTGGAAGACAATTTGCTATTTTAACTGAAATTACTCGTAAGAAGAACATTCCCGTTCTTGTGGTCAGCCAAGTATACGCAGATTTTGATAACCGAGATAATGTTCGCATTGTTGGCGGTGACGTGTTAAAATATGGAAGTAAATGTTTAATTCGATTGCGTAAGAAAGAAAATGGTGTACGTGAATTCATAATTCAGAAACATCGATTTCTTCCAGAAGGTTTATCTACAGAATTTTCTATTGTTCAGGATGGTATCACTCGTACTCAATAAGAACATTGAGACTTGTGTTGAGGATACTTTGCAAGTTACTGACTGACTGATAGCGCAGGTTGTTTTTTCCTAATCGTTCTTGTTGTTTTTGTAAGGCTTCAATTTGTTGTCCTAATCTTCCTTTCTGAAACATTTCGAAATATAATACACACTGTTCAGGTTCCATAATTAATCGATTGATATTCCTGTACACATCATCACTGTTTGATTGATTGTTCATGTCACCGTCGGTTGCAAATGTCCAGACTGTTCGGCCTGGTTTCAATTGTTGTTTAATAGTTGGGAAAATACTTGTGTTAAGGTGAGTGCCTCCTCCCTGGAACGTTAACAATGTTGTTTTCTCAGGTCCTGTTTTGGCATCATAAAACGTTCGTAAATCTATCGGTCCGACAGTTGATGTTCCAGAGGAGAAATTAACTACCCACACATCAACATCTTGATCCATCACTTCACTTGCGTCATATAACGTTTTCAACATACCATATTCAATGTGTAATAATCCATCAAACCGTGTTCCGCTTCCTGGTGATCCACCACCCATGGTTCCTGAGGTATCATTTATCAAAATCCAATTTCTAGCAACATCAATTCCACGATTTTGAAAATCGTACGTTTGCAGTTCTGTTTCTTCCTCTTTGAAATAGGTCACTCTATACTGATACCGGGATAATCTTTGAAGAACTGGTAAATTCTGTTCACCACCAAAATCTATCCATTGCTGGTGGACGGGTAAATCTTGTACTGGAACAATAAGGGAATAATCAGGCACCCACTCTTTTATTTTCCCAGCATCTATGATAACTGCTTCATTGTTTGGCGTTCTGATATCTATTTTTGGCGCATGTTTTTTGTAATAGTCATCTTTTGCAATCATTGCTAATTGTTGTGTGTGCGGGTTGTTTGGATCACCTACGCCTTGAGATAATGCTTGTAATAATTTATCACCTTCTGCCTGATCCATTCCATTTAAGATTGCTTCTAATACATCTGAGATATCTCCCTCACTTGGTTGTTGTCCACTTCCTTCTCCCGGCTGTGGTTGTCCCTGCCCTGGTTGAGGTTCTCCTTGTCCTGGTTGTGGTTTACCTCCTTCTTGCCCTTTTCTTTGCTCAGGTTTGGAAACGTCAATTAAATGTGCAAGTGGTTGAATGAATCCTTTGATTGCATCATACCGTGTTTCTTTATCCATTAACACAGTTGCCATCGTTTTAATGACGTAGGTGTTATCATACTGATCACTCTGTTTATGTTTGAGTACACCATAAACTTCTTTGTTAAATCTCTTTTGACTGATACCCATTCGCTGCAGAACTTTATCATCAACTTCCTCTAACAATCCTTTCAAATATCCTTTTACTAATTGTTCAATATTATGAATACCACCATTTGTTATTCGTGTTTCAAAAAAATCAGTCAACCCTTCTCTTGTTTCTGTGTCCGCGCAGAAGAGTAATCCGTATGTGTATCGTGTTAATGCAAGAACACTTTTAGGTAATTTGTCATCTTTTGCATAACTTACCACGTCAAATAGAGGGACAACCCCTTCTGGGAATTGATCAACGAGTTTTCCTTCAAGTTCATAACCAGATTTTTTTAATTCAGCTTTTACACTTCCTGCTAAATTTTCATGTTGTGAAATAAAATAATATTGGAACGTATCAATGGCAAAATCCCAGACAGTATTTTCTATGTTTTTTGTTTTTGCAATTAAATCAGCGGGTTTGTCTCCAGGTAACGCTTTCTTTAATCCATCATATAACGCCTGGTTAATACGTTGCTGATCGCCAGGTATTTTTTTTCCTTTGTCGTCAAGAACAAATTGTGAACCGTCCATTAACCAGGAACTATTTGGACAATACACAGGGTGAAACAATTCGTGGATAAGTAATGAGAATGCATTATGGTAGGCCATCATTCTTACGACATCATCTTCTTGAGATGAACTCGTTAATGTACCAAGTAATCCGTTTCTTTTGATAGTACCTTGTTGGTACGCCGTTTTGTATATGTCAAGAACAGTTTTCCTGATTTTATTTTCAACATTATCAGGTTCGAAAATGAGAGCGTACACTTGTTCATTGTCAGTTGCAAACATCCAATCTGAACTTGATTTATGCTGCTTGTCATCTTTCTCACCCATGGTTTGGACGGGCATGCGGAAAAGGGCATGTTCTCTATCGACCATTCGCTCCCAACTTTCAATAGCTTGATCTAACGTCTCAGGAACTATGGGCATTGGTTAACTCCTCTGTTTGAATACATATTATTTATTAGATACATCTTCTCTTCTCTCCTATCTCTAAGAAAATCAAAAACTTCTTCTGGTGTTAACATTCGTGTTTGCTTCTCTATTAATCCACGTTCTTCTAGAATGTCATCAAATCCAGGGATGGGGTGTTCTTCCACAGCGGTGCTTTTACCTGCATAAAAATTGTCTTGGAAACGTGGACTTATGGAAAACATTGCATCATGTAGTCTCCTTTGTTCTTCAGGTGTAATCTCTACAATTCCTCCATCAATCAATTCAGACATTATGCTTCCACCTCAGGCATGCCGATGTTTAAGAAATCCATAGTATTTTGGTAAGGATCAAAATTATATACTTCTTTTAACGTGTCTCGTACCTGTTGAGCACTGAATTTGGTATGTATCTTGCCAGAAGATTCCCTGACTACGTAACGAGTTGCCATGAAACTTGTTGGAGAATGCTCGATTTCAAATATGACAGCTCCTTCACTTCCTTCAAGGAATTTTTCTCCTGCCTTTTCCATTTTACCAACATGTAAATATTCACTATCTTTACCAAATAACATTCCTACTGAACCTACTTCATCAAGCGTCAGATCAGTTGATTTCTTTCCAGCGTTTTCGCCAACACTATCAATTTTCTTCACATAAACATCAATACTTTCTTGGGCAAATTCTGTTCCTGCCTGCTTAATATAACCAATTCTTGCGTTGGTTGCTTTTACCAGGCACGTGCTTCCCGCTTGGGTAATAGTATTCCCTTCCAAATCAGTGCTTCCAGCTCCAAATCCATGGCCAGCTTCTTCAACAATTCCGAATGTTAATTCTTGTGATCCTGTACCAAAAGTGTTGCCACTCTTACCAACCACATCAACCCGTAATTCTTCACTTTCTTCACCAAAATCACTTTGAGCAACCACGAGTTCTTTCACGTATGCTCTTATGGATTTTTGCAAGGCAACAAAACTGGATTTTTCAATTTTATCTACTACAGCGTCTTCACTTCCACATAATAAATATCCATCTTCGTTCACCACTGTGTTCACATGCATCTTTATAGATTCATAACCAAAATAGTGTCCGGAACCTTCGATTGTTTCTACATGCACATTCTCAGATATTGTTAATATGTATTTTCCCTTTGCATTAACAGTTCCAATCGAAATACTCTTCGCTCCCCTTAAACCATTATCACCCATTTCGGTTACTTCTTCAATCCTCACTCTCTCAGCTCCCCCTAATACATATTTACCTTTAGTGTTAACTGTTCGAATACGCGCGTTTGATAGTCCAGGTAGAAGGTAACTAACGTTCTGTAATCCTACATCAGCTAAGAAATCAAAATCTTCAATTACCGTCACGCCAGAAGAATCCATGAATTTATGCATGGCATAAATAGTTGTCATGTATCCAATGTTTCTTTTTTGTGTATTTTCTAATGAATTAATCAATTCTGCACTCTCTTTGAGATGCTCTTCAAGAACTTCAACTTTTCTTGCTCTACTTAGTGATCCGTACTTTTGCTCGAATAAAGTATATAGGGCATTTAACTGTTCATCAGCTTTGCACGCATCTGAAATTTTTTTCTTGTATGGTCCGGAACGTTTCTCAATGATACCTTCTAATCCATCGACTGGACTTGGTCTTGGATCTACTTCTACAATTCCCCCATCAATTAATTCAGACATTACAACACCAACTCCGGATGTGCTGTCCGCAAATGTCCGTAAAGAGTTATCCTAAGGTCTGATGTTTTCGCCACGATCTTCTGAAATGAATCATACTCTTCTATCATTTGCACAACATCCTTAGCCCCGGTCTCACGAATGTAAGCTGCAATATTTTCAGGTGTAAAAACAAAAGAGGCTGAGGGCAGGTTTCCTTCCCTTCTCTCATCATCTTCCCTACCTTCATAACAATACACCAGGGATCCACCCATGTCAAGTTGTTCTTCCAGAACTTGTGTGTAACTTAAAAACTGTTGTCCGTTTTCCATGAACAAACTTACAGAAGCAAGGTCATGAATTCCGGCATACTGTTGTGAAAATTTATTAAGAATCCGCAGAGCATTACATCCAGGATGTCTGTTGACTCCAATAGCAAGTAGTAATGGTGAGTGGTTCTCAGAACTTAGTAAATCAATCTCCTCTGGCAGACTACCATATACGTCTGTTTCTTCAAGAACTTTAGCTAAATCAGGATACATTTTTTTTGAAACTTCTGTCAATTCTTGCGGTGTTAAAAGCTTAGGGATAATATCAAAATGGTCATTAAACCGTAAGTATGGGACAAAATGTCTGAGTACACCCCTGTTTGGCTTATCTCCGATTGCCGCCGCGATATTTGCCTCCTGTTGTTTAAGGGATGCGATGTATGATTCTATATATTGAGTCATCAACGCATCCGAAAGAATTTGACCATCCATACTGATGGGCTGTTTATCTTCGTTATCCTTATCTACAGGTTTACCTTTAGGAACTTCATCTACTTCTACAATATCTCCTTCGATCAATTCAGACATTACAACACCCTCGGTAACCGGTGTTGATATATCGCTGGGAATACTGGATTTTTCTTTTTCTCAACATAAAGGTTTTTGATAAATCTCTTCAACCTGGCCGTTTCAGTGGTACCTGTCTGCGCGTTCTGCTGTAAATAGTCGTCAATTACTTTTTCATTCTCTTTGATAAATCCACTTACTGTAGATAAATCTCCGACTGTTCTCGCCACGAGAACTTTTCTAACTTCAGAACTACCAGGGATGTTTCGTAAATCCCTGCTATATTGATCAATATGTTGCACAATATCTTCCGCGGATGTTACTCCCTGCAAGGCTGTAGTGTATATACTATGTTTTAATCCGTGACTTCTGTCAGCGGGATCGAACTTAGTATATTCACGAACATTAATTTTTCCTGCTAGTGCGTCCATTAATCCTGTATATTCACGCAGAACCATGTTTACTAAAGCTACAGGATTTTTTCCTCCTGATGTCTGCTTGTTTAATGCAAGTAACGTTCCTGCAGCTGCTACATCTTCAACAGTAATGTATTGTGGTTGAGCAACATAATTTCCTAACGGATCGTCAGACATGTACGCTTGTTTAACGCTCTTAATGGTTGCAAAAAGGTCAGCTAAATTTTTTAAATGTCCATCATCTCTTTCAGTGAACGGCTTATCAAACGAATTGATAATTTCATCTAATCGTTTCACTTCAACACTTGCCCCGTCAACGGGTGATAATGCTATCTCTTCAACTCCAAGGATAGGTTTCCACTGACTTACAACGTCCTTTTCCATTTGGTAACTTTCTGACAAATTACCACTCATAACAAGCATAAGCAAGTCACCAAATTCTAACGTTGATCTGATGATAGATTTCTCAGTTCGTTTTCGATCTAAAATGTATGCTGAGGTTGACAACCAATCTTCTTCTAATTGTTCTGCATCCAATTTAACTGAAGTTAATGTTTCATAACGCTCTCGGAAATTTTCCAAGAACCGTTCATGGTGACTATTTCTATTATCAGTTAACCACATGGTTGACCCGACACTTCGTAATATTTTTCCATAAGGTATGACTAAGAATCTGTTTCTAACCGATGCAGTAAGTTCCATACCAGACATTGATGCATCTCTAGTTCGTGGCGGATTCTGTGACCCGGACATCCACATTCGCTTCAATCGTTCTTTCTCATCATATACGATACCATTTTCGGTAATGATTGGAATTGGAATCCCAGCTACTCCTCGTCCGGACGAATTAGAAACTTTTCCTTCACTCATTTGTAGAAGTTCATCAGTCTTTCCAAGATTTAATTCATCGACATACATAGCTACAATGGAACGTAATTTTTCTTCATCAATGTACGTTCTTGGCATTCCCCCGTTTTCCATCTCTGTTCGTTCAAACGGTCTTTTTACTGAATCTGTGAAACTTTTCTGACTTAAACTCATGATAACGACATGTTCTTCTCGTTGCGTTGTTTTCAGGTACGCTTCAGTGCTTATCGTTTTCCCGCTACCTGTTTCACCTTCTAGTATTAATGCAAAATCTCGTGCATGAGCACCTTTCAGTAAATCTAATGTGTTCACAGTATACTCACCGGGCGTTCTAACTGCCGGTATTCCTCCCCGCAAATTAAAATCTAATTGATGACTCTCACTATCATACTTCCAACTAAAAAGGGGAGTTGTAAGTACGCCTGCTCCCACTACTTCATGAGTAGCTCCGTAATATGCCAGTAACATGGCTGCATGCGTTTTTTTATCTTGTGCCTGCAGTTTATGACTTCTCGGATCAAATCTTCGAGCAAGTCGTCTAATATCTTCTTCTGTAACATCTGTTTGCAGTACTGCATCCAATGTATGTTTTCTTGTATCGTTTTGTGTCATTGTTATTCTCCGTGATTAACTATTCCAGGCTGTTTGGTATTCTTCAACTACTTTTTTCATAGCATCCATTTCTTCTTGGATGTTCGTTCTTTCTAATGTCTCTGCTGCATCTACCATTTCTTTGAATGTTGGTCTACACATCCTTACTAAACCATCCCACGTAAGGACCCTCACGTTTCCTTGGTGCACATACAAATCTTCATCAGATCGACTAGCTATGGCAACAATTGCCAAATCACGTAAATGAGCAGGCAAACTCAATGCAAATGAGTAGGGGTGTGTCCTGAGGTGATCTCTTGCAAGTATTGGCTCAACTTCTTGAAATTCAGGCACATACTCTCCCAACGTTTCCATACTTTTAAGTAACTCTTCGTTCTGGTAGAGATCTGTTTGCTTCACGTATTCCCCCACCAAGGAAACTAACACGGGACGAATTACACTTGGTTCAACTGTTTCTAGTGAATAAGTGTAAGTGGGCACCCCATGAGGATTCTTCGATGGCGATACCATGATCAAACGTGGAGCTGAAAGTGCAAGTGTCTCCAGACAAGCATTGCTTATGCTTTCCGTACCTAAGATCATCTTTCCTTCTGCTCTGAAATAGCTGGTAACAATTTGATCAGCAACATTCAGACTAATTGCCGAAGGTTGTCCTACTTCTTTTGGAACATCGGGCTTACTGTCTTTAGGTTCTTTCTGATCCACTTCTACAATATCTCCATCAAGTAATATATCTGACATTATACCTTCTCCTCCAGAACTCTAATCTTTACTTCTACTAATGTCTGCGGTTTCAACATTGGTTGCAGCATCTTTGGCACAGTGATGACTGCTTGATTTCCATGTTTTGCAATTTTTTTAGTTAGTGTAAATTCCATTAATATCACATCAATTATGTGTCTTCTATACACTTTTAACACTTATTCTTTATAAACTTTTCCACAAATAACTACTTTGAAGTGGACACAATAGTTTTAAATAAAAACTCAAAAAGTATATGCAATATATGGTGGAAATTTATGTAGATTATTTTGGCGACGATCAGGAACAAGTCAATCATCCCTACACTTTGGAGAATTTTATTGGGAGTGGAGGAATGGGAACAGTATTCAAAATAACTAAGTCAGACTGGCCAAATGCAGGCGGAGCAGAAAAACTTACTGACATCGCTCATTTACCTTATAGCGAAGAAAATGTGATTGTTTCTCCTGCAAGAATGCTATTATTAGATGACAACCGTATTGCTGCCAATGGTCACATTATGGATCTTGGCAGTGTTAGAGCAAACAAACTGCGACGTGCTTTATACGAATCTGAAATAATGAAAGAATTGAAGAGTGAACCTCATGTCATTCAACCTGGCGAGAATAGATATGTTAATTTTGCTGGAACTCTTACTTTTGTAACGGGAATGGGATATGTTCCCGGAAAGACAGTTCATGATTATCTGTTAGATGGTTTGGATTCCAGAGATGCGGGTAAAATTATCGCAGATATGGGACAAGCATTGAAAACCTTGGAAAAACGAGGAATTGTTCATCGCGATGTTAAACCAAAAAATGTAATGTATACTCCTTTTGAACCAGGGAGAGGCAACGCAACACTTATAGATTTTGGATTAGCTATTAAGACGAACGGTCCCCCAAACTATGCATCTGATGAAGTGTTAGAATTTCTGATGGATGATAGCTCAGATTACAGAGGAAAAGTTGCAGGAACTCCCGGTTACTTGGCACCGGAAGAAGTTCGAGGAGATCCAGTTACAGAGAAAACTGACACTTTCACACTGGGCCTACTTGCGTATGAACTTTTCACTGGAGAACCAGCATTTCGACCATTCCCCTTTGACGGAGAAATTAATTTGTTTGACAATCTCTACAAATTAGCAACTTTTGATAACAAGAGAAGAAAACAATTATTGGATACTATGTTTGAGAAGGATATTCCCCTAGATTTAGGGAAAGCGGTTGATATGACTTTATACTCACAGCCAGAAATGAGAGTTTCCGGACCGTTGATTGCGGAAGCCCGATATCTTGCATCAGGTGAAGACCGACCAAGTTACGAAATAAGAAGTGAACCAACTATTATTCCGGAACTTCCAAGTGAATCAAGTATTATTCTTTAGAAATTTTCAGCAAAATCTATATTAATTTTTTCTTTGTCAACTCTTCAAATCGGCCCTTTCTCCCTATTTTCTGCAAGTTGACGGACCAATCAATAATATCTTTCTCATCCCGAAACTGATTCAGCATTTTTTGTTTTACTTTTCTTGGAACCAAAGATGGAATACTTGCCATGAAAAAGTGAATGTGTTTGGATATTTGAATCTTTCGATTAATAACGCTTAGTAGAAGATCTTCCAAAAATGCTTGTGTGGGGCCTAGTCCGTCTCTCAACTTCGGCTAAAGCCTCAGGTCGTTCCTTTTCTTTTGATTCACACAATCGTCATGTACACACAAGCACTTACTTTTTCTGAGTTGCCTAATAACTCTTACCAAAATAAAACATTCTTTGAGCTTTCTGTGAACAATGGAAACATTTACCTTTAACTGCAGGTTGTTTCAATGGAGAATTTAATGACTTTCCACCTGTTTGATCTTTGAATGATTCTTCACAAGAAGGTAATCCACACCATGGTGCATATACAATTTTCTTATCTTCAAATGCAGCAATTGCTTGCTTCACATTCTTGACTTCAACAATTGACGATTTCAAAAACTTTTTAGCCTTCCTAAACAAATTATCTTGGATCTTCTCAAGTATCTTTGGAACTTCCTTCACAACTGAACTAAGAGAAACAGATTCTTTCTCCCCACTATCTCGACGAACAACCATTGCTTTCTTCGCAGCGATATCCTTCGGACCTATTTCAATACGGATAGGTATTCCTTTCATTTCCCACTCGTTAAATTTCCATCCTGGAGAATAATAATTACGGTCATCTAAGTTGACTGAAATTCCTTGCTTCTCCAATTGCAAATTCAATTTATCACATTCAGATAATACTTTCTCTTTCGAGTCATCAAATAAGATTGGGACAATAACCACCTGCGTTGGCGCAATTTTTGGTGGTAACACCAGTCCTTTATCATCACCATGAACTGCGAACAAAACACCAAGCATTCTTGTTGTGATAGCGAAAGTATTTTGCCAGACAAAATCTTTCTTTCCTTTATCATCTGTAAATGAAATATCGAATGCTTTTGCAAAATTTTGCCCGTCGTGGTGAAAATCAGGACCCTGGATACCTTTGCCGTTCGGCATGACATATTCCATGGATATGGTATATTCCGCACCTGCAAACTTTTCTTTCTCACTTTTCCTGCCAATAAGTGAAGGAAGTGCCAAATAATTTTCACAGACATCTGAATAAATGGCAATGATATCTTTCCCTTCCGCTTCTGCTTCTTTCTGAGAAGAAAAACAAGTATGTCCTTCATTCCATAAAAATTCTCTTCCGCGTAAGAATGGCGTCGGATGTTTAAATTCCCATCGTACGACATTATTCCATTGATTAAATCGTAACGGAAGATCGTTATGCGATCGAATCCATTTTGCATATGATTCGTACATAATCGTTTCAGATGTCGGACGAATGGCTAATCTCTCGCCAAGTTTGGTATCACCACCATGTGTTACCCACGCAACTTCTGCAGAAAAATGTTCAACGTGTTTCTCTTCCTTTTGAAGTAATTTTTCAGGAATGAAAATGGGGAAGTAACAATTTTGTAAACCGATTCTCTTGAATTGTTTATCAGTAACTTCTTTAATTTTCTCCCAGATAGCATATGATCCTGGTTTATAGGCAATGCAACCGGAGACAGAAGTATAATCAGCCAAATCAGCCTTGGTCATTACTTGCGTGTACCATTCGCTAAAGTTTCCATCTTTCGTTGCATCAATTCCTTTTGACATGGTTAATAAGAAAAGTTTGAGTTATATAAAAGTTTACTTCATCTCCTGCCAACAATCATCAATCTCACTCCAAATCTATTGTTTCTCATTCAATTGCATTCGAGGATCAGCTAAAAGTAATCCAAGACATTTCTCATGCGCATCGAATCTACTATATATTACAGGTTGTACTTCTATTTCCTTTGCTTTCAAAAATTTGTCATCAACTTTCACATGATCTCCAGAGTAAAACAAACATGCTTCCTCCCGTGATTCCTGCTCATACCTGACTACTTTGTTTGCATTCTCTAGGACAAAACTAGGACTTCTTTGTAAAAATTCTTCTTCCAAGCCATATTGTAAGCTTGCGACATACCCGTCATCTCGACGCACAATGAGTGCAGCATAATATTCATTCATTCCAATACCTTCGCAACATAAGGTCCAACGTCATAATAATCATGCTTATTTCTGTAATATTCTTTCACTCCAACTCCAGCGATAACTACCATGCACGTCTTCCCATTCTGAATTGCAATTTCTTCCGCTTTCTTCAACAAACGTGAACCAATACCTTTATGTTGCACATCACCAGAATCGCCTAAAGCCAAGGCTTGCCCGTAAACATGCAATTCGCGAATCAACGCAGATGACGTTGTAATTTCTGGTCGTAATGAAACTGACGGAAATCTCATTCTGCAAAATCCAAGAATTGTTTTTTCATTTTCAAAAGATATGAAGTATTCTTTTCCATTAGAAGAATCATACTCACGGACTTTAACATCCATCCCTGAAAAGTCAACATCTGAAGTCATTGGTTCTTTACATCTGATGCATTTGCAAACTACTCCTTTTTCCACCATCAATGCATGAACCGTCTGCCGAAAATTCGTGTGATTAACACCAGCTTTCGTTCGATACGTTGGAATGTCCCGCTGCACGCGCATGATACGTAACCATTCAGGAACATCTCTCTTAAATTCAGTGATAATGTCAGCAGCTGCATCCGATTCAATTGGTTTGTACTGGCCACGTTTATACAACTCATACAATGGTGTTCCAGGCATGACTAAACAGGGATATATCTTCATCATGTCTGGTTGGTAATCAGAACTACTTATTACTTCTTTCATCATTGCGATATCTTTCTCTTTCGAACTGCCTGGCAAACCGGGCATCATATGGAAATTTAACTTAAATCCTAGATCTTTCAAAATTTGAATACTTTCTTTAGTCTGAGCAATAGTATGACCTCTATTTGTGAACCTAGTGATTTCTTCATCGGTATGTTGCACACCTAACTCAACTCGCGTGCAACCTAATTTTAACATTTGGTTCGCATGTTCAAGTAATCCCCAATCGGGTTTCGTTTCAATTGTCAACCCGATGCAGCGCACAATCGCTGTTTCATTTTCTCTTTGAACATCTTCAAGTGTTGCCGTTCCTTTCAATTCAAGCAATTTTTCATGAATCTTCTGCTTACGTTGCGGATCATTAACTTCACCAGGTAATTCAAAAAATTCGTGGAACTTATCAAAATCAAATTCTCCATTAACAAAGAAAAGTTTTGAAAAATCGTTCATTGCTTTATATGCGTAAATAACAAACTCATCTTGATATGCAATATCAAAACTCGGAAACGTTCCACCCATGATGATTAAATCAACTTTGTTAAAGTCATGACCAAGTAATGCGTATTGTTCTAATCTATTGAATACCTGCAAATAGGAATCAAACCTGTTTCTGACTGCGCGCATTGACGCTGGTTCTTTACCTGTGTAACTTTGCGGTACATCGCCAAATATGGAACCAGGACCTCCGGGACAATAAATACATTTACCATGTGCGCAGGCGATAGGTTTTCCCATGACAGCAACTGGTACGACTCCTGAAATTGTTCTCACTGGTTTCCCTAATAACTTCTGCCTTAATAGCGGTCGATCTTCTTTTGACGCATGAATCATGATTTCATAATTAGTAGGAACTTTACCCCGTTTGAATTTCATGCACACATCTTTCTTGACTTGCTGAACATGCTTACGACTAACAGAATCCTTTCGAAGTTCACTCAGCAGTTCTTGGTAAAATGGTTGCATATCATAAAAAGAATAAGTCTATTTTAAAAAAGTAAGGTAAAAAAAGAAAGAAAAACAGAATTATTCCGTTTTGGTCAACATAACTGCAAGAAGTGTAATTATGAGAATTAATCCCACTGCTGCTCCAATTAATACAGGAACCCATGTAGATTTCTTTCGAACGGCTTGCTGCGTAACTGGTTGTTTCACAGGAATTGTTTCCTGCACAACTTCGACTTGTTGTTCTTTCTGAACAGTTTTCAGTTCAACAACTTCTTGTTTCAACGTGTTCAGTTCTTTGTCATGATCTTGTTCCAACTCTTGCCGTAAATCACGTAATTCTTCGTAATGATCTTCATCCAAATTTTTCACAGCTTTTTCTACAGCTTCGTCTACACGTTCTTGAATTTCCACTTCATCAACAGGTTCTGGAACCGGTTGAGGCTCTGGCGTAGGTGCTGGCGCCGGAACAATTGGTGGGAGTGGATCAGAGGGCGCTACAACGTTTACTATCACTGATGCTTCATTATCTGACGTATCCGGATCAACTAAAGGATCAATTAATCGAATACCACTTGTAATGGTATGTTCACCAACATCACTTTCTTCAAACTGTAGCAATGTGAATAACACTAATACAGATTCTCCAGGAATTTGCAATTCAATACCCTCAACCATCAATTCTTCCCCGTCGATAATTACGTAATGTTCATACTGTTCTGGTTCAATGTCTACTGGATCTAGGTTCATCAGTGTCAATGCAATGACTGTTTCTTCTTCATACGAAACTGGTTCATCAACAAGTAATTCAAGAACCATGATGTCTGCTTCCGTAGGTTCTGGCACATTATCAAAAATAGCCAACTCCACTTCTCCATTTGTACTATAGGTGCCTGCATCACTTTCGACCTCTATGTTGACCGTATAGGTTCCAGCAACCTGCGCATTATCTTCGATACTGAAATCTGCATTTCTGCTCTGGTCAGGTGTTATCGACCACATGGACTTCTCTTCTGTGATACCTAGCTCAGGAATAAACACCTTAATCATTAATCCAGTTGCATCCATGTTACCAATGTTAGATATATCAAACTCTACGTTAACCCGCGATGTATGATCACTACCAAAAACAGATTGCCAGATTTCTACATTCTCAAATACTAGTTCATGTTCCACGCTTTGCAGGATACCGGTTACTTCCAAAGTATCTAGATTAAATGAAAAAATGTTGGTTTCATCTGAATCCCAGTAATCAGCCGCTGCAAAATACAACGTATTGTTCACAAGAGCTAATGAACGAGCCTGCACGCGCAAATCTCCAATATGAAGTTCATAAATTTCAACACTTGTGTATGAATTCATATCAAGTTTGGCGATTCTAACTTCTTTTGGCGAATCCCAGGATCGGTAGGCGGAATATACATATTGATCTTCATTATCAATCACCATCGATGATGCACTTTCCTCTAGCGGTAATTCCCCTAATTTTCTAAAATCACTGGCATCAAGAACGTGGAGGAATCTGCTTCCCCCTGCAACTACAACTTTAGATCCATCGGACGTTAGTTGATAGTCTGAAATATGGTTGAATAATCTATCCTCGCTCGTAGCAACAAGGGATTCTTCAGCACCATTCATGCTATATCGAGTCATTGTTCTTGGATATCTTGGCGTACCCATATACACTTCCTCGCCGTGAGTTTCAATCAAGGCATCTTCTCTCCTATTATTTCCTAGGGAACCCACAACTAGTTTGGTCTCCAAATTAATAATGTCAGGTCCCGTTTGCGGGAATCTATCGGAGTATGAAACGAATAGATGCTCGCTGTTCACCGCAACGTGTGTAGGAGTTCTTGCCACTACTATACTTCCTGTTTTTGTTAGCGTATTTAAATCAATAATAGCAATTTCACTTCCGCCTGTAAGAGCAATATATAAAAATGCATTATCACGAGTCATCGCCATACTTGTGGGTCGTGATCCAATATCATCCACGGTATTGGTAATAGTATTTGTCTGAGTATCTAAAACAAGTAAATCATTGTTTGTCTCATCAGTAATATAAACTCTGTTACGTGATACATCTTCTAAAAGAGAACCAACCTCAGTTAAATCAGCCTGCACAAAAGATGCAAACATAAGAATAAATAACCCGCATAATAGTAGTTTTTTCATAGTGTCTCCAAACACACTCAAGAAACCAAAAATATATTTTCATGCGTGAACTTATTAACATTTCTTCTATACTTTCTATAATTTTCCATATTGTAAAAAAATCACCAATAAGCCTTATAAAAGAGCTAGCTAAAATGCAATCATGGATAAAATACATAGAAGAAATTTTCTTGCATTGGCTGGAAGTGGTTTAGTTGGATTTCTTCTCCCGGGTGAATTTCCTCAAAAGACACAAACATTTGCTGAGTGGTACTATGGTAATGTTTCAGGGGGACTTCCATTTTATCATAAGGGATTTCTCCCGAAAGATGCAACTGAGGAACAAAAACGTGAATTTGAAGAAATAATTCATCAACGATACCCTCCAGAAAAAATTTCCCATACTGAATATGAAAAGAGGCAAACATTTACTTCTCTCCGAATTTCAGATATTGAATATTACCAAACATTTGTACGCACAGTTACCAAAAACTTTTTCGAATATATTGGTCGTCCCGATTTAAGACCTGAAGTTTCTTGTCTACTACTAAATTCGGAAGTCACCATACAACCACCTTCCACCCACATACCACTCTACTTGGTATGGAAAAGCAAGCAAGCAGTCAAAGCAGACGTACGTGAAAGGCATTTCTCAACCAAAAGAAATGAGGAAATTTTATGATGAAGGAGGCAGAGCAATTTCAGAATGGCCTATAACAGTAAACAGTCAGGGAGTAGAATTAGAAAGAGAAGATCATTCGGTCTTTGTTGCGCTAGGAAATGGGGCTGCTAGTGCCATATCATCACCACTAGCAGAAATCCTTCATTCAGTGACATTTCGCTTGCTTCATCATAACTACAAGCAACACATTGAAGATGCATGGATTGCTGCAGGAAAGCCATCGTCCATGCCGGATAAACAATTGAAAGAAATTGTTGAAGAAGACGCACGACGTAATGAAGGAGTAGTGCATACATTAGTGAATGGATTTCTGTATGAAAGAACCGATCGGTTTGGGTTAACAACGCAAGATGTAAAGGATCATCGCAGAAAATATGCAGAAAGACCTCACTTCAAATACTTGGATCCAATGGACAAAATACGGGAAGCCAGAGGTCCAATTGAATTGTTTTCTACCTACATTTTAGATCCAGATTCTTTATTTCAATAAATTCATCCGATACATTTTTAAACAAACTAAAAAAATACATCGATATGAAACGAATTGGTGGACCAAGACGGAAAACTCGGCACATGCTGAAGAAACAGTATAAAGAGAAAGGAAAAGTTCCTTTATCGAAGTACTTCCAAGAATTCAATGTTGGCGATAAAGTCGGTTTAAGTTTACATTCATCTGTTCAAACGGGAATGTACTTTCGTCGATTTCATGGTAAACATGGTAACATTATCGGGAAGAAAGGTCGATGTTACGGTGTTGAAATTAAAGACGGTGGGAAGAAAAAAATTCAATACGTTCATCCAATCCATTTAAAGAAAACAGAATAATATGGTAAACCCACAACTTGTTGAGGAACATGCAGTCTCATTGTCAGATGTGAAAGCGTACATTGCACAGATGCAAGAACGTGGCGAGCTAGATTTCAGAACAAATAAAACGAGAGAATTTGTTGAAAATTTCACCATCTTGGAAGTGAAGAAAAAAGACGAATTACTCAAAAAATTAAATGATTTAAAGATTCTGCGTTTGAAAGAACCGCAGATTATCAAAATCATGGATTTCTTGCCTCAGACGGTGGAAGATGTCCGTGTCCTCTTACAGGGTTATCCTGTGAGCGTAAGTAAAAAAGACATGGAACGTATCGTCGGAACGGTTAAATCGGTTGCATAAAAACGCAATTTTTATTAAATTCAACTGTTTACTACTACTATGAACCAATCCAGAGAAGAAAACGCTATTGTACTTGATTATTTGCAGCATGGATATAGTGACGACCCTTCTCCTATGAAAAGTTCAATAGCTCAGGCGATTGGTAAAGCACATTTCACGTTACTAGAGTTAGTTCCGAAGAAAGGAGTTTTTTTACAACCGTATCAGGAAGTGTACATTGGCGAAGGAAAGCGTGATGATATTCACCACATTAAGGGAAAAATTCCGTACGAGAGGTTAACACAGACAGCACGAAGTGAATTACGACCTGTCGTTGAAAGTTTGATTGAAAAAAATTCAGCTAAATTTGTAGAATTTTTCAACAAAGCTCAACCGTTATCAACCCGCATGCATCAGTTAGAATTACTTCCAGGTTTGGGAAAGAAACACATGTGGGAAATTATCCAGGAACGGAAGGGAAAACCCTTTGAAAGTTTACAAGATTTAAAGAGTCGTGTTAAATTGATGCCTGATCCCAAAACGATAGTGGTTAAGAGAATTATCTCTGAATTAGAAGGTATGGAAAAACATAGGATTTTTGTTTCTTGATTCAATAACTTAATATAGAAAGCATTTTGTGCACAGCAAATGAAAGCTACCATGCGTATTACTGCTCCAGGAATAGAAAAGCAGTTTCCTTTGGATGCAGAAACAATTATCCTCACACGAGATGGTGTTGACATCACCAGCACCACCCTACCAAAGACTCGAAGAGCAGGTTTAATTCATCTGCTTGATGATACCATTACTTTTGATCAAGTGGTCTTTACGTACATTTCCAGAAAGCATGCCACACTTGACTGGAATATCAATCGTTATTTCATCACTGATCTTTTTTCAAGTTACGGATGCAAAGTGGCACACCAAAGAATTCCTCCCGCAGAGCAAACTCCCATTCCACCAGGGGTAGTAGTAGAATTGGGAAAAAGTTGCTATTTCACATTAGAGTATTAATCTACCAATTTCCTCGCCAGCGTGAATCTTTCCACTTTTCTCGAGCTAAGTCAAGTAATCCTCGTTCTTTGGCACGTCGTATGAGTTCTCTTGCAATTTTTTTGACTCGTAATCCATTAACATTCACATCACTTTGAAAAATTTCGTAATCTTTCACTACGTTATCCATAACTTCAATGTGATGCGTTAAATTTTTGTCCAATAATCGTGCTTCCACCACTTTAGCTTCATTGAATAACATTTGAGCATTTGCCACATCTCCCTTCAACTTCTTGATGTCATTTTCAATATCAGAAAGGAATTCACTAATGGCATCCAAATCCTTTGGAATGTCTACCAGCTGACTCTTTTTTTTGCCCCAAATTCTCCATTCATTAATGGCCATGTTTAAATGAATATTTTGTGGTATAAATAGTTTTCTAGAAATCAAATAATTTACTCTGTTTCTTTTTCTCTCTTAACAATATTGATTTTTTCAATAATAATCCAATATCAAAATTATATCTCCTTAAAATTAATTCTTTTGCATAGTGTACCATTAATTCTTCAGAAGCAAATGTCAACGGTTTCTCGTTCATACTTTTCCTACACGCTTCCCGGCATGTCCATACACCAAGTGGGATATTATATTCCGAAGTAATAAATCTCAATACCAACACTGATTGCTGCCTTCTCTTTTTCTTTAACTGTTCTAACACACCGAGTCGTGCAGCGTAATATCCGCCAGCAGTTTCATCAGCATAATTCTTCCTTCCTTGATAATTTTCATAATCAGTAGAATATTTGTATCCACGCTTACTCCAGGGGTTACTATCTAAATACAAATACGTTTCAAATAATTCATAACTCCAAATGTCTGGAAAAAATAATGCTAAGTAATAATTTCCCCACCCTCCACCAAAATGTAATTGATAATCACTAGATGGATACTGTTTAACTTCTTTTATCAAATCTTTCCCAACAGTATCATCTACTGCAGTGATACTCCATCGCGTTGGCACTAATTTTCTATTTTTTCCAATACCAATGGAACCAACAGATAATAATTTATTTAATTGGATCTCTTCTAGCCCTTTATTATATAATTGCATGATGGCAGGTGCTGCTTTCAAACTAGTATCACTTACCACATAGTCAACTTTTCGGTCAATTTTAGTATTTGTCGTTATTCGGGCTTTCTTAATACTGGCAGCTGGACCAAATGGCATAATTTCTTTTTCAGGTTTAACATTCAAAGACGGTTTCTTCTTAAAATTAATTTCAACTTCAGCTGATTTCTTAGCCATGCCAACTTCTTGAACCATTTCTAAGAATTTCCCAGATAATTTTTTAACCTGACTTTTCATCCGTGAATTCACTAAACCGTATCGTAATGAAGCAATATTACCAATCGAGTACTGTTCTGCACTCCATTTTTTAGGAGAAGCATATTCTTGAACATCTCCAGAAAATTGTGGGCTTAGAATGCCAATATTCACATGTGGATATCCATACCGGCCAATGAACGGAACTGGTGCACTTCCAAAGAAATCTTCTTTAAAACTTTTATTTATTTTAATATGGGGAACTTGTTCAATATCTTTGAATTTGACACGTTGAATATTCATGGAATAGTACACATCTTTAGATATATCAACATTATGCTTGTGGAAGATCTAACTTATCCCAAATCCTAACTTTCTTAACTTCATCATAGAAATCATCGTTAACTATACCTACTAAGTGTCCGCGTCTAAAGAGTTTGATTTTCATAAAAACTCAAGAATGTGTTGCTATATAAACTCTGTCCGTCCATGTCCAGTGACCAGTGGACTAAAGATTAAAGAATTTGAGCAATGATTAATAATCTAACTTTCCTGCTTTAAGATCATCCTTTAATGTTGTCATAATTTCCTGCAGACGCAAATGGGAATTTTCTGGTATTAAAAATGTACCTAACCTATGTTCATTTTCATACATACCGGCAAGTGATTCTGCCTCTGCGCTTACTCTTGTAAGATATTCATCTTGAACAACTTCTTCTCTTCCCTGACCATGTTCAGCTTCGTCGTGTACAAAATGGTTTGTTTGATGTTGTACAAGAATTCTCATTCTAGTGGGCAAGGTTTCAATAAGTGCTTCTAATGTACCATCTTTTCTCTCCCAATTTAAATCATGAACTACTCTGAGTTCTTGGTGAAAATACTCTCTCGTTTCTTCAATACTTTTTGTTAATCTTTCTTCGTAGGTCATATTTTCCAATTACTCTTGTGATTCTTTAAATTACCGCATATTCGTAATATGTGAGAATTATTTCCTTTTAGAATTGTCCTGTGACTACCACCCTTTCTCACTCTTCTTATTCATGAGCAAAAGACCAAATAAAGGTCGTATGGATTTGTAGAGTAATCTGTAAATAAATATTAAGTGAGTGTTCAGGACTAAATCCTCTGCTTGTACATACTTACCAAATTCTCTGTAGAAGAAGCGTTGACATTTCTGTTGCTGGAGATGCAACTGCATGTATTCTGATGTTTGATATGCTTTTTGCATAACTTTTACTAATTCATTTATTCTTTTGTAAATCTTGTTATTTTTCTCTGGCGGTTGAATAAGTCCCTTTCTAATCAATCGGTTGATTTCGTGACAATTTTTTCCTATATCTGTAAACAAGTGAAACAACGTAACGTAAAACTGTTCTGCTTCGTGATTAAATTCTCTATTTGCGACACTGCGTTGTAATAAAATCAAATATTTGCTTAATGTCTGAGAATGTCTAATCATGTTTGGGTTAGTAAAATCATCAACCATATCTTTAGTAATGTAAAATAATCGTAGCATCACATTGTCAAAATCTTTGTAACTGAGATCACTCACTACTTCAATGACACATTTCTTGTCCGTTAGTTCGGTGATTTCACATCCGCTAAGTAAGGTATCTACTAATTCAGAAAATATTTTTGGATTCGCTTTGTGATGAATAGTAATTTTGTCATACCCTGCATTATAGGACATTACAACACTATCTCGTAGAAATCCAACGAAAGTGAATTGTTGCTTAATCTTCGGTAATGAAATAGTTATTTCCTTTCTCTTTTTGGATTCCCCTGAAGGCAGAATGACTAGTTTATTATTATCTTCCAATATATCCACTTCATCACCTACTGCTAAATGGTGTGATTGTAGCCACTTGGCTGGTACTGTGACTGTGGCAGACTTCTCTCCTTGCTTAATCAGTTTTCTTCGCATAGATGCAATTTCATTACCGTTTTTATAAATGTTCATAAAGAATATTCGTAATATGCGTTATGTTTAAACAATGCCCGTGTTACTTCTTGTAAGTGATATTTAGATTTTTTTAGGAGGAGTGAGAAAAATGACACATAAATTATACACACCGGAACACTATCAAAAAGAGAAGCTTTCAGCTTACTGGGAAGTCTGGGAAGGATTACATTTTCCCTTAGAATTATTTCAAGAAACACCATCCGCAGGAGGAGATGCTGCATTACGGTATACGAAAGGAGGGCATTACATTTGGATTCCTCCTGAAACTAAGCGGCAAATAGAACGAGACGATTCTCAATTATTATTGGCAATGATTGAAGGTAAAAGCAGTAAAATCAATGCAACGTATGTGACTATTTGCGACGTTGCTTCACCAATTAGACATGCAATGAAACTCAATAATGAGCTGGCGGACAAAAAATGAGTTCAGCTCAGGTACATAATATCCTGATGCCACGACCAGATAAAATTATCGTGCCACCAAGATACACAATTGAGTACCTTAATCTTTACGATGAGGATGCTTTCTCTGCCCTTAATTTTATGAATGCTCCAGTAGAAAAGTATGATAAAGCATTTCTCAATGCCAACCGGGAACTCATAGGTTTGCATACAAAAAATCTCAAAATGGGTCTCGATTTTATTGAGCCAGCAGTTGAAGTAACTGATTCTCCATTGGAATCTACCCCTTATTTGCTATTGGATGGTCTAGAAAATGCTGTGGGTGCACACCAGGCTGGTGTCAGGATTATAACTGTGTACATTCCAAAAACATCTTTGGCAAGTTATGCAGCAATGGAGTTGGATGATGAGGATCGAAAGCGATGGGAAAGAATTACTGAGAGTTGTACTAAAGAGAACACAAAAACATTGAATGATCATATCGCGCAGTTTCAGAAAATGTTAATGAATTAAAAAATGGCTGAATTAATTGATGGGGACATTGTACAAATCGACGCAAAGCAAGAAGCCGTAAAATTACATCCAAGAATAAATGCATCAATTTTGGATGGTTTGGATGAAATGGACAAGAGTGTCCTAAGGGGCATTTCGAACAGTACTCACGATGAAATCCCGTATAGCATCAAAAGTGATCTTTCGAACGCCCTTGCAGGAGGATATAGTGATAGAAATCATCTGTCTTTTGTCATGTACACTGCAATGAGGGAAGTTGGTGAATTG
Organism: Nanobdellota archaeon; assembly: GCA_002687775.1. Next base: position 7,238 of record NZBF01000018.1, on the reverse strand, counting down.
CAACATCTTTCTTACGAAAAAATGCTCATTTACGTCGATGACGAAATAGGTACTCACCTCCCTGATGAGTTTCATGATAACTACGCTGATTCAGTAAAATCGCTTGTAAACAAAAATTGAATCATTGTTGATACTCTTGAGTCTCAGCAAAACATTCTTGACACTTATGGTTGCGACGTTCTTTGGGAAGGCAACCCAGTATTTCACATTCACCCAAAATACATTTTACCGGAGGATAAAAAATGAAACTAAAACTAACACTTAGTACATTACCAGCATTGACACTCATGCGCTTACTTGATGAGAAAGATGGCCATGAGGCATTTAAAGATTTTAACATTGTAGAAGCAGAATTGGAAGATAATCAATACAGACTTGCAATTGAAGGATCGCTCAAAACAGGTGATGATTTGGACAAAATTAACAATACTCGTGAATTCCTAAATGTACTCTATGGTGTCATTAATAGTCCGTTTTACGAGGATTCCCAGGGAAGAAATGATCCATTCACATTTGTCAAAGGTTCATGGACAAGTGATCTTGTAGAAAAACTTAGATCTGAACATAATGGTCATTTCAATGTTGCTTTTAAAAATATACGATATTGTGATAAAAAAGATGATCCAGAATATGTTGAGAATGATTTGAAAGTTATTTTTGAAGATCCCAAGTCGCATGGCATAAGAATTTCACGTACTTATTCAGGTGATTCGATTGATAGGTTTCTTTCTACAGTAAGAAATGATTATGCATTTTCTCAAATAAGAGGTTTTGAAGAAGTGAGAATCAATACAGAAACAGATGAAGGCCTCTATGAAATTGAATTTCGACCGCTACAATATGTACCAGAAATAAATGTACAGAAAGCAATAATTCCAGTTGATGGAACTCATTTCAGGGGATATCAAAAGGACCAATCTTATTCACGCAACAGCGTTGATGCAAGCATACTCACGTTTGCAAAAGATTTACGCTTAAAGAGATTAGTGTTAATGGAGAAGAAAAAATGACAACAATAACGAAAACATATGAACTAGGACCAGGGGCAAAACTTAGGCACGCTGATCTTCATAAGTTAGACCTACAAGATATAGATCTCTCTGGAGCGGATCTCCGAAGAGCAAACTTCCATGAATCAAATATTTCAAATGGAAATTTACGAAGGGCTAATTTGAATGGAGCAGATTTTGAAAGAGCACATTTGCAGGGTACAGAATTCCATTATGCAAAAATGAATTACGTTGTTCTTCATCATGCCGATATGACTGGGGCGTACTTGGTTGCAACCGATCTTCTAGAGTCGGATTTATTTTCAGCAAATCTCACAAAAGCTCTTCTTCCGCGTGCTAATCTTCAAGGAGCAAATTTAGGTTTAGCAAACTTCGAAGGAGCAGAACTCTTAGGTGCGAATCTTCGTGGTGCAATTTGTTATGATACTTCATTTAAGAACGCTGAACTTTCAAATGCAGATCTTACTGGAGCTCTATTATTAGGGACGGACCTTACTGGATCAACTCTTAATGAAACTAATTTGTGTGAAGCAGATCTTGAGGGCGCTATTATTGATGATGGTGAAAGGAAGTTGTATGAAATAATGGGGAAAAAAATGACAACACAATACAGACTTGAAATAATTGAAGGGACCGCCTCGGAACTAGAAACAATAGTGAGCGCAAGAGTTAACTCGCTGATAGAATCTGATCTGTCATATTCAGGTCCAGTGTATCTTCCAGGTCCAGATGGCTTGTACGCAGCATTCATTGAGTATGAAGAACCCAAAGAGGTTCCGGGTGCTTTGCGTGTAGGGATGTCTTTGCAAGAAACTAGAGAGGAGTCAATCGCAAGGGTTGAAAAAACCCTTATTGAAAAAGCACTTGAACAAACAGGTGGAAATCTTACTCAAGCAGGGAGAGTTCTGCAAATTGGTAGGAAATCTCTCCGTATTAAAATGAAAGAATTGGGAATAAGTTCTACTGAATATACAAAAAAATGAAAAGAAAAGAAGAGGAGTACATTTCCTGGAGAACAGAAATTGATGAGGGTTCTGATGAAAAAATTTAGTTTGGATAGTGTTGTTGAAGCCATGCAGCCATTTCGAGAAGCACTTCTATCATTCAAATCCGAAGAAAGCTGGAAAACAGAACGTATTCGTTATCATCGAGGATTCTATCACAATGTAGTACAGTTTGATGGTGATTCAGTCAGCCTCCTCTCTTTGATAGAAGACTTTACCAAAGAATTTCCTCCAGATAGAGAATACTCAAAAATGGCAAATCTAAACAGGATGCTCTCTAGTTCCAATATCGACGTATTTTCATTTAGTGATCCTACGGTTTTGAGGGAACTCCTACTTTCTGCACGATCAGATGAAGACTGGGCAGATTACGAACCATCCTGGATATCTATGCGAAATATGACGTTTACCTATGGAGATAGAAAGATGAAATCCGAAATGTTAGGCATACACTTGGAAGTGGATAAATATAATACTGAAAACAACACCCATTATGCTCCAATTGATTTTCTTCAAGGGCCTCTATGTTTACCCAGGGCACGTAGCAGAAGTACCATAGCAAGTTGGTTTGAAAAGGCTGGTATCGAGGTAAGCAACCGAGACATTCGAAATGATACATTGGACGCAAAGAGACTTCGTGAAATATTAATTTCAAAAAAATCTGAAAATGAGTGGGAAAAATGGGAAGGATTAAGCCCTGAGTTCTATAGAACGAGATTTAAATTACCTAGCTACCGCGCTTTTTCAGGATTAATTTTACAATCTGCATTAGAAAAAAAGGGAAAACGGCATAATGTGAAAAAGATTTTTGAATTAGCTGGCATCAAACCTGGAAGTGATCCTGACCTGCTTCGAAAGAGAGCTACGAATAAATACGAGCGCATTTTTGGTATTTTCGACGATCCATCAGAGATAAATAGTCTCCTACTTCAAGTTCACACAGAAGAAGAATGGAAGGATTTTCACATACCTGGTGAATTACGGAAAAAGGAAGTCCGATACGCTGGAATGAGTTACAAACTTCACACTCTTGCGATGTTATGGGGTGTGTACAAAATTAACAGTGAACGTGCTGGCATAGAAGATTATGTGACACTCACAGATATTCAACATGATGAGCAACTAAAACATCATGCTACAAGTAATCAGCGAATATTTAGTGAATTGCTGGATTACGCAGGCTTGGAACATAAATGGCGTGCAACACTACCTGAGGTTTCCATAACAAACGGAGAATATTTACGTCATTTACTTTCTCATGGTACACTCAATGGCGAATCTGTTGGATTGACAGATTTGCATGGTTTCAATTCGACGATGTTTAGAAAAGCAAAGTATTGCGACCCAGATAACGGATTTAGAGTCACTGGACATTCTTTGATGCTTTTCTATTCAGCAGCGCCGTATGCCGTTGTGCATGGTATTCCCATTGCTCGAGCTGCAGTCGAAGAAAAGCAGGGACAATCAAATAATGCAGTGTTCTCAGAGATCAAAGAACTGATAGGGATATAATTACAAACATTTAATAACCAAAAAACATTTCTTCAACTATGACATTACTCATGGCTTCAAGTCCAATCCTGCTTGAAGTACTTATCGTCTTGACAGAGAAAATGCAATGGCCGCGGAAGACACATTATGTTTGGGGTGCAATTGCGTTGGTGTTTGGAATAGTATTGTATTTTATATGAACAGGGCTGCTAAGAAACGAATGGAAGACATTCAAAAAGACCCTTCTATTGGAAAATCTGAAGAAGAATTAGATGACTATTTAAGAAAGAGGGGAGTATCAGTTGACTGAATTGTAAATAATAATAATAATATTCTTGAATACTATTATAAATACAACCCATTTTACAACCCGTATGCTCACCAATGAACAATTAGCAACTGTACGAAGATTATTAATGGAGTCAAAGAATCCTTTATTCTTCCATGATGACGATCCGGACGGACTAAGTTCGTTCTTGTTATTATACAAAAAATATCAAAAAGGACATGGGAGTGTCGTCAAAACAGTGTCGTACATCGATCAGAATTCATTACACAGAGTCATGGAATATCATCCAGATTTAATAGTTATTTTAGATGTTCCCGTAGTTGAACAAGATTTCTTAGATAACGTCAACGTTCCAGTTATTTGGATTGATCATCATCAACCGTTGGAAAGAAATAATGTTATCTACGTTAACCCAAGAATTCAAGATATTGATGCTTACATCCCAACGACGAGAATGGCGTATCAAATAACAGAAAAAAAGGAAGATATGTGGGTGGCGATGGCTGGTTGCTTAGGAGATTATTACTTGCCGGACTTTACAGAAGAATTCGCAAAGAAGCATCCACATTTACTTCAAGAAAATCAAACAATTGATCAAGCGAAGTTCGGTAACCTTGTTGGGAAACTTCCCCAAATCATGTCATTTCTTCTAAAGGGCAGAATTTCTGACGTCAAGAAACATATCAAAATTCTTACCAGGGTTAAAGATGCAGATGAGTTATTTAATTCAAAAACGTCCCAGGCTAGATATGTCATGAAAAGGTATAAATTGCTTGTGCAGCCATATAACAATCTATTAGAGCGGGCAAGGAAGACAAAGCCAGAGGGAAATTTAGTTTTATTCATGTATGCCAGTGATGAACATTCGTTCACTTCTGAATTATCCAATGAGCTTGCTTTCTATTTTCCAGATAATGTAGTTATTGTAGCGAGAGAAAAAGATGGTGAGATGCGGTGTAGTATAAGGGGTAATAAAAAAAATATCCTTGATCCATTAACTGAAGCATTGAAAGGATTAGATGGTAATGGTGGTGGTCACCAAGTAGCGTGTGGCGCTGGTGTTAACGTGAACGATTGGCCGGAATTTTTAAAAAGGTTTAAAGAATTAATTGTTGATGCTTAACATACTTATTGCTTACACTGGCTTAATTTTCGGATTCATTCTATCGATTATATCTCCTGAGGAATTAAAACCAGGGAAGAAGTATTTTCTTACATTCAAGAATCTTATGTTTGGATCATTCTTAATTGCAACTGTTGTGTTATTCTCACTTCAAAACGATTATGCGTACATCATCTTATTTGGTTTTTTTACCATTCCATTTCTATACTTAAAAGCTAAAGTCAACAGCAATTATAAAGAAATTGGAATGTATGCACTGTTTACCATTCCTGTTTTCTTTGTAACAAATTATCAATTAATTCTCTTAACTATTATCTTTCTCTATGGATTACCTACTGGAACGTTGTTGAGATTGGATTGGATAGAAAAACAAGAACGTTAGTCTAACAAACTGGCCATGTTTCGAATATCTCTGTTTGCTACATGTGTGTATATTTGCGTTGTTTTCAAATCTTTGTGTCCTAATAATTTCTGAATGTATCTGATATCAGCACCATTTTCAAGTAAATGTGTCGCAAAACTATGTCTTAATGTGTGCGGTGTTACATTCTTTTTAATTCCAGCTTTATTAGAATTATTCTTAACAATTTGTTGCACCGTTCGTGCACTATATTTTTCCCCTCTTTGGGTTATGAGTACCAATCCTTTATCTTTGATATCACCTAATTCCAATAGAGAAAGAAGTTTATCATGTAAAAATGTCACTCTTTGTTTGCTACCCTTTGCTGTCTTTAGATGTATTAACTTTCTGTCAATGTCAATATCTTGCCATTGGAGATTTATTGTTTCATCCAAACGAAGTCCTGCGTAATAGAAAAACATAATTATAGCTTTATGTTGTAAGTTTTTTGTATGTGTTATCATGGTTGTTATTTCTTCTTTACTTAATACTACTGGGAGTTTCACACTACTTTTTGCTAAGGGTATCCTTTCAGTAAATGGTTGGCGTAGAACATTATCATGAAAAAATTTCAATGCAAAATACGTTGATCGCATACTTGCATTGCTCTTACCGCTATAACCTAGGAGAAAGTCTTTTACCGTTTTTCCTGAATTAATAAATCTTGTAACAGTCTGTTCATAATTTTTTTCTGTCTTTGGAGAATATTTTCGTAATTTAATTTCTTCTTTTAATTTTTCAAGAAGTAGTTTAGTATCCATTTGTTAGGGTAGGGAACGTTTTTTCTTAAACATTTCGTTTTACACTATACTTTCTGCTATTAAGCGAACAAACAATTCGCTTAATAGGGGTTATGTCTAATTAAAATTACTCCTAGAAACAGAAAACTTTCTCCTAAAATTGTTTTTCAAATTCTTCCTTATTTTCTTTTATAAAATTATAAGATTTTTTTATGAAGTCTTCAAAATCTTTTCTATTATCATAAAACTCTTGCAAAGTATCCAAAATTAACTTGTCTTTAATTTTTATTTTCTTAATATTGTCATACACTGATAATTTCTTATTTTGAAAAATCTCTTGAATTCTTTTATCTTGCAAAATTATTCCTGGCATCATTTCACTCATCTTCCAAACAAGATGAGGATGTTCGAATTCTTCAGGATTAATTTTGGGATAAACTTCCTTTAACTTCTCGAAAAAAATAAAATGAGAAATCTCATGCAAAAATGTGTCCATTATATTTTTTTCATCGAATTTATAAAAAATGTCGAAGGCATTATATTCTAAATATCTTGGACAAACTGGACTCAAAGTAATTCTGGCTGTAAAATTTTTGTGTTTTTTCGTCCATTTTATCTCATTGATTTCTTCAAGTGCCTTCATAATTTTATCATTTAAAGGAAGCCATAATTTTTTTGTCTTCTTAACCACTTCAATAAGTTTATCTTTATTTTCTTTTTCAAAATTTTCAAAAAATATTTTCAAATCCTCTTTTTCATTTTTTGATTTTTTCAAAATTTCTTTTAGCTTCGGATATTGAGATAAACTTCTTTCCCTAAACATGTTGTCAGACAAAATAAAATATTCAAGAATACCAAAATAATCTTTCACTTTTCCTAAGACAATATTAACTTTTGGAATCATATAATTAGTTAATTTTGATATTTTATTAACTTATCGAAAATTTTCAAATACAACGGAGTAATTTTAACTCTGCGGTTTTTCCTTCGGAAAAATCCTCGGGGACGTCTTGCAGACTTTCGCTTCCCTCACCCAGACATAACAAGGATTTAGAGGAAAATTCTTGCAGAATTTTACCCAAATTTTCTCCACTTCGTTTCGAAAACTTCTCTAAATCCTGATGTTATGTGCAATTACAAATTCTCTTAAACACTTATTTCTGTGATTAATGCTCGATGGT
>NZBF01000017.1 GCA_002687775.1 Nanobdellota archaeon | reverse complement strand
GGCAACCATTAACATTTATGATGATAAAGTTGCCATTTTAATGTGGGATGATACTCCCCAAGGCATTTTGATAGAAAATCCCGATGTCAGTGAGACTTTCAGAAATTATTTCAATTTTATGTGGAAGAATGGGAAATCCTCATAAACCCAGTTTTTCCAATTGCTCTTTCACTTTTCCTTGTTGTCTTTCACTGTACACTTTCCTCGTCCGTTCAAGAACAGCTATGGCCTCACCGCTCACTTCTAAGCTTGTTAATGGTACATCGGGATACCCAAGAATATCAGTTGCGCCGTAACGTTCCGGACGAAGATCTTGTAGGGGTGGAAATACTAATTTAACGATGCCCTGCAAGGCAGAATCCGGGACACGAGCATTCCTTTCAAGATAAAACCCAACCATTTCCCCGGTATGAGGCTCAAAAAAAAAAGAATAGTTGGCAATCGTACGACCACCAGTTTTTGTAACTCCACCACTTCCTCCGACACTTTCCGCCATAAGAACCATTCCACCTTCTTCACGACTAATCATGAGTTGGTAATTATGTTCAACAATATCATCCATTGATTGTGCATTCATGCTTATTTCTGACAATGCTCACTATAAAAGAATTGTGAAAAAAGCCCCTGCCGGGAATTGAACCCGGGATCTCTACCTCTTTGGAATTCCATTTCAAATCATTCCGAACGGAATATACCAAGGTATAGCGAGTCTAGCTTAGCGCTCTTTAGCAAGATAAATCTGACCGCTGAGCCACAGGAGCGTGTGGGGTTGAACGTAGTGAATGCCGCACGCACTATTAAATGCTGCTGCATTTACGCAGCGCCACAGGAGCAGTTATTCTATTTTCTTTATTAAATTTTTGATAAAATAAATAAAAAGAAAAATGCGGGGGGAGGGACTTTCGTACCTTTAAGGCTTTCGAACCCACGAACCCACTAAGGGACAGGATATCTTACGACGAAGTAAGGGCCCCATCATGGACTTAAGTCCTGCGCTTTCACCAAGGCGTATTTCCTTGTATTTGACCAGACTTTGCCTAAGGTCCCAAAGCAACTAAGCTTAAGGATTACCCCCGCAGATCTGGTCTTTTAGATATTGGATCAACACCCTTTAAAAATCTTTCTTCCTCTTTCCTGCTAATTTGTATGATATATGAGGGTTTACGACCATCTTTGATAATTGGACCCTGGATTGTATGTTTGAAACTCAGATCATTTAGCAACTGAGAAAGCTGTTTGATCCCGGGATAATTTGTAGAAAACATTCTTACACAACCACTTGCAGTTCCATCACCATCGAAAAATCCTCTAAGGAAAGCAATTTTTATTTCTTTATCCGAGTTTGTAACAGATTTTGGAATCTGCCATTTTAAATGCCCTAGTGCAGTATGACATAATATGTTTCTAATTATTAAGACTTTGCAGATATTTATTTTACCATGCTTTGTAATGTTTGGATTGTAGTCAAATTCTTTAAGCAGTAGATTTTTGTAATGGAATAACAATTTTTCATCTTTATTGTAGAATTCAATTCTTTCCGATTTTTGGTTTTTGTAATATCTTTTCTTTCCTTTATCTTTTCCCCAGTAACTAGAGTGGGATAAAACATGACAACCCTCTGCACAAAGTAACCCAAGTATTTCTGCAAGTTCTTTTGTAACGTTCATTGGTGAAATTAAGAATCAATAGTATATAAATTCCGTCCAAATGTCCAGTGACCAGTGGGCTAAAGATTAAATGTTTTAAGATTTAAGAAGAGATTTCTGCCCGCGCGCAAATAAGAAAAATCAGCTACTCTTTAAATAAGTTTTCTAAATCAAAATGTTCTCGAAGCTGAGAAATCACTTGACTATGATCTATTCCGTTACTCGCAACAGTACCTTTTCTATGCCGTGGATCTTCTTTATTATATCCTAATCGATTACCAAACAGGTCTGTTAGATAACCTCCTCGCTCATGTAACCAGATATCTACTGCAGCACTATCATGCTCATTACATTTAATGTTTGGTTTAATGTAGAGGTGAGCTTTACCTAAACCAACAAGGGAAACTTTATACGTGAAACTACTAGTTGGTTTCATTAATGAAACACCAAGTTGCTTATACATACTTTCTGCCACAATGTCCACTCCTGAACCACGAGCAGCTTTGACTCTTCCAACCACTGGCTTCTTGGGAGCTAATCTACGTTGATTGGAATAACCAGCTTTGACGAATGCTCCCCCATCTTTAAATGCTGAAAGCAATATCCTCTTTTTTGGTTGATATACAGCTCCTACAACTGGTTCACCATGAACAATTAATCCAGCTGAAATTGAGAAATAATTTTCTCCGTGAGTCATACTTCTGGTTCCATCGATAGGATCAACCCACCAAAAAGATCCCTCCTGCATCCGTTCCTCTGGGTTATCATAGTTTTCTGTGTAGACTTTTAACCCAGTGGAATCTTCTAATTGGCATGATACTTTAAACCCAACTAATTCATCCCATAGTGTGTGTGGGTCTCCGTCAGCTTTCTGAGCGTCAGTAAAAGAAAGTGTATATTTGGTTAACATGTCACCTGCTTCCAACACGGCTCGTTCAGCAAGTTCCATATATTCTTTCATTTTCCATTACCCTCATCATCTTGTTTTCTAATATATACTGCTGCGCGACTAAATGCTCGTTCGTCAGCATTTCTATTAGTAATTAAATGAAAAAGTGAACCAAGATCTGCTAATTGTTCAAGAACCAGCTTACCTTTCTTCGAACCACTTAATTCTCCTCGTCCTCTACCATCTCTGAAAAATTGAATGAATTTTTGGTGCTGGTCGAAGTTGTAGCGCCGAAGGTATGTTGTGGATGCATATTTTAGGTCACCAACAGTTCCAGAAAATTTAAGTAAATCGTGGCGTGACATTCTTGCATCACTTGCAATTTTTCTTAATCCCTCTAAACTTCGAACAGCCGTGTGTTCAGCTAAGTATGATTGCCAATTCTCTCCCGCATTGGATGCATACTCACCAAGGAGTGCCAATGCTGTAGATTCCGCAGGGTTACTCGACACGTGATACATAGCGTGTACCACGTCATATTGTGGACTTCCAATTCGCATTTCATCAAAATCAATAATTTTCCCAAAATTATCTGGTTCATAAAAAATATTTTGCGGACCTAAATCTCCATGGATAATGGTAAGATCACCTTTACTCATTAAGGCTCTCCGATCAGCTTTGCTTGAATATGGTGAGCGAGACCCATACAATATTTGCCTGTTACGATCAAGTATTCTATTAATGAAACGTTCCCAGTGCATGCCTTTATCACCCATGAATTGCTTTACATTGCGCCGAACATTTACCCAACTAGAACGGGTGTATTTCCAATCATCATCAATATTATACCGCTCTCGAAATTCCTCGGAGTGAGAAAAAACTATTAAACGTAGGTAATGTATCAATCGTAATCTTTCTTCAGTTTCACTGCGTAAGGTTGTCAGCGGTTTATTACCACTATAATTAAGTCCAAGAAGATTTGTTCGCACGGGAGTTCTATTGACTTGTTCTTGGAAGTAACCAACATGTTCTAACAATCTCTTACGCAGAGGCTGTTTTTGAAGTTCCATATTTTCTGTACCTTCAGTTGCTACAAGCATGTCACGATATGTTGGCCCTTCAACTTTTTCAGTAATAATTTTCCTTGTTTTCCGATCAGAATAATGAAATTCAGGGACTAAATCATCAATGGTTCCTTCTTTTGAGAATTTTGTTAATTGTCTAAGTATTTGTGCTTCTTTTTCAAAATAATATTGCTTTCCTTGTTTATATCCACCATCAGAGGTAACAGGGGGTTGATCACGTACAATTTCATCAAATCCTTCATATCCAGATGGGATAAAACTCTTAATGGCAACCTCATCTCCTCTAAAATTTCCACTAGAAATCGCTGTTCGTCCACTTATAGAGATAGGAGGAGAATATTCTACCAAACCACTGATGCTTCCTGACTTGCCCATTAATTACTCATAAAGAGGTCCATTTATTAATGTTTCTCCAATTTGTTACTCTAGAGTAAACTAATTAAACATATACGAACTAATACTGGTAAATCGATCGTCCGATGCTATGAATGTTGGTTGCTAAGGATTTTAGTTGACTAACTAAATATCCACTCCATGTTAAATCATTAATCTTTGAGTAAAACGCTTCACAGTCTTGCACACACATTCTTTTCTTTTCGTGCACGTCATGTGCTAATTCAGAATCTTGTTTGTAAAACCCTCGCATCATGTCTAAATAATTTTTTTCCAATGCAGAAAAAATCTCCAGAAATTCTGCTTGACTCTCTTTGTTCAATTCCATTTTCTTGATACATCGTGCGATACGCTTGGCATCATCACCAATGCTTTCTAGGTTATACGTAACCCACCAATACCGTAATAGATCATTTGACGTAAATTTAAATTTCTTAAAAATCGCTCCAGAATTATCCATTCCATACCGAACCGTTCGGTAAAGTAAGAAACTTAATTTATTCACATCATTATCTCGATGGTAAATGCTGTCATAGACATCTTCCTTAAACATTAATTTACAATCTTCAATCATAGCTCGAACGATGATATCCATTTTTCTCACAAGCAATTGAGGATCAGTTTCTTTCATGTTCAAGAAATCTTTCGCCAAAATTCTCTTAGAAGTTTGTTCCATAACTTCTAAAGCTACCAGATTTTGTATAATATTTTGAATTTCACGTGCTTTATCTTTAACCTCTTCGCCAGTTAATGTAACTGATTTAAAATTTCGAATATATGCAGAAATAATTTCTCGCTGAATTTGTCGAATACTTTTGCCGTTAACATCAATAGTAATTTCACTTTCTTCTTGGTTGTTAGATCCTTCTCTGTGATTTAAGACTAAACCATTGGGCACTTCATCAAAATAAATTAAATCCCCTTTGCTTAATTTGTTCTTGGTGACCCAAGGTTTTGGCAATGACACTACGAAACTACTTTTTCCAAATGAGATTAATTTTCTATATTCCATTTTAATTCCTCCGCTTTAAAATGGAACTCGAAAATTCTTTGTTCCATTTTGCACTCACTCCTGAGCTATATACAATCATTAAATACTATATAGCATTAGGGAAATGTATTTATATTTAAATGTTTCTACTATATGTATACCATGGGGGTGGGAAGAATGTATCAGAGAAAAAAACACTGGTCGGAAGCCGGTTTTTTAGAGATAGATGATTTGGATCTCTATGAGGACCGCGTTTTGGACGACAAAGTTGAAGATGGGGTGCTTACGCCGTTTGAGGCAGGATTCCTTCGGGAGTGGAACCGAGCAGATGAACATTAAGGCATTACAAAATTTGGGACTGAAGGACTACGAAATAGTTGGCAGACTTCAAGAAGCAAGAGCCAAAAATTTGAACGAAGTAGCCTTTATGTTACCAAATGGACGTAAAGTGACCGTAAAATTAAATCAACTCAATCCCGACTGCATCATGGACGATGCCTGGTGGGTTAGAAACTAATACACTTAGGTGTGCTCAAAAATTACCAAGTGGTTTTTGACATTCGCCGTTCGGGGTGATAGATGTTTTTATTCTAGAGGTAGCTTTATGACGCTTTCTTATCTTTCAATACATCTTTAAGCAAATTTTTCTTTAGTTCAGCATCAGAAAGGACATTATCAAACACTTCTTCACGTAACTTTTCATCTTCTTTTAACGCTTCAACGAAAAGTTCTTCAATCTTTTTCTTCTTGACCACATCATCAGGAAGTAATTGATACATAAAAACCTTTTGATTAAGAAACACAAGTTCTTTAAACTATTTTGAATTCTTTTCCTCATGAACATTTTTACACAATCTCTCAAAGATTCTCTTACTTCTATTAAACAGCATAAGAAATTGTTTACATTCATCATCATTCTGCAGCTTGTTTTTCTCATTACTCTCTCCATTGTTTTTGTGAAATACCAAGTTCTCATGTTTCAAAATTTAGAAACTATCACTGCAGGTATTCAAAACATTGAAGTTGACGAATCAGATTTAACAGGGATGCTTTCAGGTTTTTCATCAGTGACTGGAAGTTATGACGCTTTACTTGGAAATGTTTCAAGTATGATATTCTGGTTTTTCATTATTTTCTTAATCGGTAATGGTTTGCTCTGGTCAATAGTTCACGTGATGGTAAACAAAGGTAAATTGTTACCATACCTCACAAATTTCATTATCATTTCATTAATCGTACTGTTACCTACTGGATTTTTTCTCTATAAGTTTTTTCAAGATGTCTTAGTGAATCCAGATGGGGTTGCCAGACTTACTGCTATGATGCCCTACATTCTATTGATTATCGCTTACATTCTGATTTCGTTATTCACGTTACTAAGAACTCCACTTTCTAAATATCCTTATTCTTTTTTCAAAACAGCAATACTGAAATATTATTACATGATTCCTGCCGTTTTGATTTCTATTGGCTTTATTTCAGGAATAATTTATCTGGCTTACCTGTATGCACATACTCTTCCTACATTACTGTTATCTTTGACATTATTGATTTTATCATTTTCTTTCAGTAAGATTTATTTAGTACACTTGGTAAAACGATTACAATGAAAGTAATACTTGATACAAACACGGTAATGGCCATTGGACAGATGAAGTTAGATTTATTTGAAGAACTTGAACGTTTGCCTTTCGAGCATAATGTTTTTGTATTGGACAAAACAATTGACGAATTAGAAAAAATAAAGAAAAAGAGTAAAGGGAAAGATAGTCAGGCTGCCAAACTAGCACTAAGCATTCTTAAAGCGAAAGGTATCAAGAAAATCAAAAGCAGTCCTGGATATGTTGATGATCTTCTCGTCAAACTTTCTAAAGCGGGTGCTATTGTTGTCACGCAAGACAAAGAATTAAAATCTCGATTAACTAAACCTTATTTGACGATTAGGCAGAAGAAGACAGTGGTTAAAGTGGAATAGGTAAAAAACAATGGAAACTGCCATTTCCAACCCTTCGGCATGAACAATGCCAAAAACTTTATAAACAGTATCAAAAATGACATTCTAAAATGTTTTATAAGGCAAAAGTTACTGATCATATCAGGGTTCCGCCTGCAATGTTCAATGTTGGTAAACGTGACGCAGTTCTTGCAAATATTACAAAAAGTTATGAGAATTACATCTCAAAAGAACTTGGATTTGTAGTGAATGTCATTGACGTTGAAGATATTGAGGAAGGAATTATCGTACCAGGAGATGGAGCTGGTTATTACCAGGCAACATTTAGTTTGTTAACATACAAACCGGAATTAAACGAAGTTGTCTATGCAAAAGTTCGTGACATTACTGATTTCGGTGCATTCATGCTCATTGGAGCTATTGAAGGGTTAACACACGTTTCTCAAAGTATGGATGATTTTGTTTCTTTCAGTAAAGATAAAGTTCTGCAAGGGAAGAAAACTGGTAAAGTATTGAAAGTGAATGATCGATGTAAGGCACGAATAATCGCTGTTTCCTATAAAGATATTACTAATCCAAAAATTGGGTTAACCATGCGTCAAGAAGGTTTAGGAAAACTTGACTGGACTGGAAATGAATTTCCTGAATCTGTCGGTGACGTTGAATTTGAAGAACCGGAGAAGTTGGATGTGCAATTAGAAGAACATCCTGAGCAAGCTGATGGAGTTATTGAAGAAGCAAAACCTGAACAAGCAGAAGAATCTCCTGAAGAAACAACTGAAGAAGAAACTGCGGAAGAAACATCTAAAGCCGAAGAGAAAGAAGAAACTACGGAAGAAGTAGAAGAAAAGGAAGAGGAATAAACAAATGGCCAAGCGAAAAGTATGCAAATCATGTAAAGCGTTCGTAGACGAGTCTACGTGTCCATTATGCAAGGGCAGTAGTTTTAGTCAAGTATGGCAAGGACGGTTATTTATTAGTGATAGTACAAAATCAGAAATTGCTGAGAAGATTGGCATCACTGCAAAAGGTGAGTATGCTATTAAGGTAAAATAGAATGAAGCTAGAAGTTACTGAAAAAAATAAAAATGTACTTTTGAAGAGAACTGAAGTGACAGCTTCAGTAACGTACGGTGGACAGACTCCGTCTAATGCTCAAGTTCATGAGGGATTAGCTAAGAAGTTATCAGCAGATAAAGACTTAGTTGTTGTTTTACAAATATTAACTAACAGGGGAACAGCTACTGGTGTTGTCAAAGCACATGTGTATGATGATAAAGAATCAAAATCAAAATTTTCTGTCATGACGAAACATTTACGGAAGAAAGCAGAGGAAGACAAGAAAACTGCTGAAGAATCTGCGAAGGCTAAAGAAGCTGAAGCAGAGAAGCCTGCGGAAGAAGCAACTGCTGAGGAAGAACCTGCACAAGGAGAGCAGCCTGCGGAAGAACCGGCACCTGCACCTGAAGAGCAACCTGCAGAAACTCCTGCTGAGGAAGCTCCAGAACCAGCAGCTGAAGAGAAACCTGCAGAGGAAGCACCGGCTGAAGAAAAACCTGAGGCAAGTGAATAATGGCTGATGAGAAGAAATCCAAAGGAAGAACATTACATACTCTCTATGAAGTAAGCGGAGATTCTGTTACTAGAAAAAATACAACCTGTCCAAAATGTGGACCTGGGATGTTTATGGGTAAACATAAAGATCGTGTGGTTTGTGGTAAATGTGGATATTTAGAAATGAATAAGCCAGCTGAAAAGAAGGAAGAGAAACCTTCTGAAGTTAAAGAAGAATCATCTGAATCGAAGAAAGAAGAAAATTCTGAATAAAGAAATTTGTTTGAGGGTTGAAAAACAATGGACTTACAACATTTAGACGACATTTTGGAGGAAGGTATAGACCGTGGTATTGAACAAGCAAGAAAGAAATCTCTTGTGGCAGGTGCAGCTGTGGGAGTTGCCTGTGGAATCGGGTTTCATTATCTTGAGCAAGCTTTAGTTCCTGGAGTGCAGGAAGTTCCTCTTTTTTTCAGATTAATGCTAGATGCAGGCGTTGCATGGCTACCATTTAGATATGCTACTCATGTCTTAGGAAATAGCATAGTAGATTCCGAAATTTCAAAAGCGAAAGTTGCCGTGTTGAATGAATACATGCAATCCTACTAAAATACTTCTTTCATTTCACTTGTATTTAATATTCTAATTATGGATTGTTCTTTCAATTTTTTATCATCTGACCAAATGAAACTATTAAGGTAAGCAAGAGCACATGCAAAGAAAAGAACATCATCCTTGTCAATATGTCCAATTATTTCTAAAGCCCGTTTACGATACGGATAAAGTATTTCTGTGGGAACAATTATTGTTTTCTTGAGAATAAAAATAAGTAATTGATCGAATTCCTCCTGAGATAATCCAGACTTACGAAATAATTCTGCTTTATGTTTTTCCATTTCTTCAAAGATAAATGAGGGAAATAAAAATTGTCCATCATATTCAAGAATAATTTTCCTCGTCAATGAATCTTTAATAAGTGCAGAAAATAATACATTTGAGTCAATAACAATATTCATGCTAAAAATCTTTTTGTCGCTGAACTATTTATTTTTTTGCTAAATTCCTCAATATCTTTCTTTGTTAATTTACTTTTTTGAGCGATTTTTTCAGCCAATTGTAAGGTTTCTAAGCGTTGCACTATTGCTTTTCGTGCTACTTCACTCCACTTCACTTCTGAGAAATGTCTCATCTCACTGTGGATGTCATCCGGTACCGATAGAGTTATGTTGCCCATTTCACATGATTATGTGGTAGCACATATTTAAACTTTTCGATTATTTACAATAATTCTGAACTAAAACTATATAAAACACCATTTCTTTCCCAACACAATGAAAGCAAAAGAACTTAGAGATGCGTATTTACACTTCTTTGAAACTAAGGGGCACGCTGTTATCCCAAGTGCTAGTTTAATCCCTATCAATGATCCATCAGTATTATTTAACACAGCAGGTATGCAGCCGTTAGTACCTTACTTATCGGGTCAGAAACATCCTCAGGGGAAACGATTAGTCAACAATCAGAAATGTCTCAGAACGGTGGATTTTGATGAAGTAGGTGATAATACCCATCATACATTCTTTCAAATGCTTGGAAATTGGAGTTTAGGTGATTACTTCAAAAAGGAAGCTATCGAGTGGAGTTATGAATTTTTGACAAAAGTTCTGAAAATTCCAGTAAACATGCTAGCTGTGACTTGTTTTAAGGGAAATAAAGATCTTGTAAAAGATGAAGAAGCGTATGACATCTGGAGAAATTTAGGCATTCCAAAAAATAGAATTGCTTTCTTAGAGAAGGATAATTTCTGGATTGCTGGTGAAATTGGTCCATGTGGTCCAAGTAGTGAGATGTTTTATTGGACTGGTAATAGTAAAGCTCCTGAGAAATACGATCCACAGGATGAGCGGTGGGTTGAAATTTGGAATGATGTTTTCATGGCATTTAACAAAACAAAGGATGGTATCAAACCGCTTGATAAAAAGAATGTTGACACCGGAATGGGATTCGAAAGAACATTAGCTGTACTTAATGGTAAAAAGAGTGCGTATGAAACTGATTTGTTTCAACCGATTATTAAGCGGATTGAAGAATTATCCAAAAAATCATATGAAAAGGAACAAAAAGCAATGCGTATCATTGCTGATCATATAAGAGCGAGTGTATTTATTTTAGGAGATGACAATGCAGTCACTCCAAGTAATCTTGACCGGGGTTACATCTTGCGAAGATTAATTCGACGTGCAATTAGGTACGGAAAAATGATTAGTATTGAAGATTCCTTCCTTCCATTATTAGCAGATGAAGTTATCAAGGAATACAAACCAATGTATCCTGAATTGAAGAAAAATGAGAAATTTATTTTCACTGAATTACAACAAGAAGAAGAGAAATTTGAAAAAACTATTGAGAAAGGATTACGAGAGTTTGATAAGATGTCTAAACAAAAAAATATAAGTGGTAAAGGGGCATTCTTACTATTCCAATCATACGGATTTCCATTAGAAATGACTGAAGAGTTAGCTGATGAGAAAAAAATCACAGTTGATGTTGAGGGTTTTTTCAAAGAGTATGAAGAACATAAGAAGTTGTCAAAGAAAGGTGCTGAGAAAAAGTTCAAAGGTGGCTTGGCAGATTTATCAGAAGATACGATTAAGATGCATACAGCTACTCATTTACTCAATGAAGTGTTGCGACGAGTAATTTCGAAAGATATCAAGCAAAGAGGAAGTAATATTACTTCAGAACGACTACGATTCGATTTTAGTTTTGATAGAAAATTAACTGAACAGGAAGTTGCGCAAGTTGAGGAAGAAATGATGCGGATTATTCATGAAGCAATTCCTGTCATACGAAAAGAGATGTCAAAAACTGAAGCTATTAAAATTGGTGCTGAAATGGAATTTGGTCAGAAATATCCTGATATTGTTTCTGTTTATCTTATTGGTGATTATTCAAAAGAATTTTGTGGTGGACCTCACGTAAAGAATACGAAAGATATTGGTTATTTTAAAATTGTCAAACAAAAGTCAGTCGCAGCTGGTGTGCGGAGAATACGGGCTGTTGTTCGGGAAGAACCTTCAGAATTGAATTAGTCACTTTTTGATAGTAACTTTTATAAATTGAACATTATATTTCTTAATAAAGACAATTAAAGTCATGAGGTGTTTACAATGACTAATGTTAGAAGACAAATTACCAACAAGATTCGTACAAACACATCCTTCTTCAAATAGATTATTCTCTGAAAGTCGATTACTAGAACAACATATTTCTGTGCCAGCTGATTTATTACAATTATATTTGGCTGATTTCGGAGCAGAAGAAGATCCACATTGGGCATCAACAGCGGCAGTGAAAACGGTTAACGGTCTTTCTCATGCAAGTTATGTAACTCTAGAATCACTTGCACGATTATCTGAATCTGCAGTTCGTTTAACAGGAAGAGGAATTGCATGGGCAGCACAAACTGGGTATTCAAAATTAGATCCAACCGGTGAAGTTAAATCTTTCCTACAAAAAGCGGTGGAAAAATCACAGGAAATGTATCAAAGTTTAACTGATAGATTATCAACAGAACCAACAAATCTATCACGAAGACAATTTGGAAAAGATCTTGGAATGGCTGGTTTATCATTATATGTATTAATCAAAAGCGGACAAGCGCTGTTACCTCAAGATTCCGTAGAAGAACTACAAACACCACCACCAGTTGCTCAGCCAGAACCGTACAGACCCCAGCGAAATCCGCCACCGCATAGAAGAACTGCACAGAACCCTCCAACGCCACCTAGCGGATTGCGATCTCCATATGATGAAGGACCATTTACCCCTGAACCTGTACAAACATACGGTCAGTTACCAATTGATCCTATTAATGAATTCAAAAATATTGATAACATTTTAGTCTACTGTGCAGATCAAAGTGAAAAGCAAATGGTTTTGGATACCGTAAGAAGCAGAAATCGCTTAAGAAGAAGAGGAAACAAATTAAGAATAAATTTCAATGGTAACGATGGAACCATGCAAGTTCGTGATGGAGATGTACGGATGAACGTGGTTGTGCAAGGACAAGCAATCAGAAGAGTTAACGGCGGGTATGACATGATTCAATTACGCGGGCATACTAATGCTATATCTGGTTTATTACAGGATACCCTTCCACATAAGGCAGAACACGTTATTGTATACTTTGGTGGCTGTAATAGTTATCAATTTATTGCTGACAATGCCCGGGAAGATGTTGCATTGATTGGTGGAGTAGGAACTGCTTACGGTTCGCAAAATACGTACATGCTTCTTAAATTACCACGAGAAATTGACCGAAGTAATTCATGGCAGGATTTGAAAACAAGGTTTGCTTCTCAATCAGATCGAGTTAGAAATGGTTAGATTATTTTCCCAGGAACTCCTCAATACAGAGGAAATAGAAGCTAACTTTTTTATAGTTAGATAATTCTTTTCATAATATGCCATACACATTCATCGATCACACTGCAGACGTACTCTTTGAAGCAGAAGGCAAAACGTTAAACGAACTCTTTGAACAATGTGCTTTAGCCGTTGAAGAAACACAGATTGTGCTCAAAGAATTTGAACCAAAACTTACCAAAATTATTGAAGGAAAGAACAAGAGTATTGAAAACTTATTATTTGACTTCCTTGATGATTTATTATTCTACAAAGATTCAGAACGACTATTATTCTCAGAATTCAACTGTACTATAGAAAAGAAAGAGGGAGAGTATCATCTTCACTGCGAAGCGAAAGGTGAAGAACTCAATGCACAGAAACATGAGCAGAAAGTTGACGTGAAAGCTATTACTATGCATTTGTTTGAAGTGAAGCAAATGAATGATGGATGGCAAGCTAAGGTGTTGATTGATATTTAGAATAATTTTATATAGTTTTAATCATTGAGTTTATTCATGAATAAGAAAAAAGTTGATGATTTTTTTAGAATATTAGGGTATGTTGGTATTTTTCTTGGCGTTCTTGGAATAATTCTTCTTCTCCTAAAAATAATTGGGATAGTATGATTACTTATAAGGAAATTCTGGACAGTATAGCATTTGTATTCACCGTTATGATTGTTTTGTATGGCGTTTTTCGAGGTTTGAACACCATTGAATTGTTCATTAACGTGCTGTACTTTTCAGTACTATTATTGTCACTTATTGAAACATTACGAAGGGAAATGTTCAGATAATTACACTTTTCTAAATATGCTGATTAATCATTTTCATAACTTCTTCATAACTCTCCAAGTTCATAGAATTATCAAATGAATAATTGAAAATGTTTCCCATCCATTGCACCCATTCCGGCTCAGCAACGTCATAAAAAATACGCAAGTTGTTATTTAATTCACCGTCACGATATCGAGTGCTTCGCATTTCTTCTTTTAACCTGAACACTTTCTGATCAACAATAAATCCACGTAATGGATGCCTGACATGTCGAAATTTGATATCTCCCAATGAGCGTAACCTATAAATGTTTCTCATGCTTGCAGCGTCAATACGGCATAATACCTTAATTTCAACTCCTCTATTAACTAATTCCTGCAGAACATCAATTATCCTCACACCATTTTCTTCCATGTTAATCCATGATAGGTTTCCTGATAAACAACGTAACACGCTGTCACAACTTCTCAACAATTCAACAAGGTTTTGACATTCAGAAACATTCTCATACTTGAATTGTTCAATGATCATATTCTTATCATCGGTTTTTAGATGTGAATAAAAGTCAAGAACATCAAATTCATGTTTTTTCTTACCACGCAAAAATTCATTGAAAAATTTATCTTTTATTTGATCACTACTTTTCTTCATCATACTTTTCAAAAATGCTACTTTAAGCGCTCCATGACTTCCCTTCCGGAAAACTTTAACCAATACATTTGGATTATTTTCTTTCAGTAATTGTACATACTTATCAGCTGTTTTCCATGACTTTTCAATGTGCTGTGCAATTTCACTCATTGCTCGTGGCTCAGATGCAATAAAGTTGAGAATTTTTCGATTTGTCTCCTGATTCATATTTTCTCAACATTTTTGACATTTATATGCATTTCTCTGTTTGATTAGCATGGTAAAACTACCTGGAAAAACATTTCTCACAACTGATAGGTATAATGGAACTATGAAGTAATATATGACGAAGCACATAAATCCAAAATTCAAGATAAGAAAATCTGAATTAGAATCAGCTATCAATTTGAGTCTAAGCAGAAATGGTGACTCAGAATTCGTAGTTCCGCCAACAGAATTGCGAAATGTGGAAAGTATTTCCCTCATGGGAAAAAGGGATATAGAACAACTGGTACGAAACATACCACTCAGAGGAACAGATCTCTTCCCATACAAAAATTCCTGTATAGATGTATACAAAATTTCGCCAGAAGCTATCAAGATTGGTCAATCATTTGTACTGGAAGAAAAGATATTAGATTTGTGCAGGTTACCTTCACACTTCTCAGATTTCTCGTTAACTGGGATAGCAAACGTTCCTCCGGCATTGTTGTACGGTCGGAATGAAGATGATGAATATTGCTGCTCTATTTACATCCCTCCATTACTTGAAATTCACGACAACCGGCAAGTTCTCATTGACGGTATGCATCGAAGTTATCTAGCCAAAAGTGCGGGAAGCACCATGATGTATGTTGTTGTACGAGGAGCTGATGCAGAACTTCCCTTTGATCCTCAGGGTTGGTCTGCAGTTTCTCAAATGTCAGAACGTCCTGAAATAAAAGATCGTTACGTCAATTTAGACATTTCAAAATTTCGTGATCTAAGTGTTGTGGGAATTGATGGATGAGATTTAAGAATAAAGAATTGCAATTTGCCTATGAAAAAAGTGTATGGTACTGTAAGAAGTATGGCAATAAAAGTAATGGGCATACAATTAATCACACACACCGAGTAATGTTAAATGCATTATGGTTGCAAAGAAAACTGAAATTGCAATGTAATACCAAACTTCTTATTATTTCCACATTACTGCACGACATTTCAAGATCGTACGGATATTGCGGTGATATTCACGGTTTCATGAGTTATAAGTTAGTTGAAGATTTTCTGATGAATCAATTACAATTAAGCAACGAAGAACTTGAAATCGTGAAGCAAGCAATAACAAAGCATTGCATTGACGATAAAACTGTCCATCAATCAATTGAAGAAAAAGTTATGTATGACGCCGATAAATTAGATGGATTTGGATTACGTGGAATGTATCGCATATTTGTGTATCATTACATTGAACGTCGAAATGGTGTTCGATTTGTGCTGAACAAAATGAATCATGGAATGAACAAAAGAAGAAATAATTTACATTTTAATATCTCAAAGAAGAAATCTAAATTCCTAAATATTCACTGGCGGAAGTGAGTAGGGCTTTTCCTCTGCTTACGATGTTGCCACTATCATAGAATTCTGGCTTTTGCAGTGCGGGTGGCAGTCGAGATTTCATTCTATGTTTCCGCTGAACAGAAGTAGCAATACGTGGTGACTCAGCAAACATTTCTGGCGTAGCAAAGATTTTTGACATTTCATCCAGTAGAAAACGATAGTCTGGGGTATGTGCGATACCCAATTCAACCATAGTAATATCCGGTTGATATCTTGCTACTAATTCACCAAGATTTTGCTGTCCCGTCTCCCCATTTTGTTCGTAATGTTTCGCAATAAGTACGAGTGGCACATGTCTTTCCTGACTTTCCCGATATGCGTTGATTCCGCTAAGATAGGCATGCACCCGCTCAGGAATAGCTTCTGTCTGAATAAGTCTTTGCGACGAAGCTGAAGTAATGATAATTGTTGGTTCTTTTTCCAATGCTTTTTCAAGATCCGCCATGCTCGTTGTCTTGATCCAGGGAGATTTTCTACTCAAATGATCCTTAACACGTCCCCTGCGCACCAAAGCTTCAGCTAAATCTTTCGCATTTCGAGTTGCTGTCATACTTGCTATTACATGATCCATGATGAATCGGGAAAAGAGGTTATTAATAAGTGTTATGAAAAGAGTTTTATACAAGTGAATGATTCTACCTGTATGACATTATTTGAATTGGCTGAACAGATTAGAACGTGTACAGCTTGTCCGTTGTTTAAGGAAAGAACGTTGACAGTACCTGGTAGTGGTCCAGAAAATGCAAAGATTATGATTATTGGTGAAGGACCTGGTCAGGAAGAAGATCGGCAAGGATTACCATTTATTGGCAGATCAGGAAAGTTATTAACAGAAGTTCTCACAGAATCTGGATTAGATAGGGAAGAATTTTTCATCACAAACACTGTGAAATGTCGTCCACCTGATAATAGAAATCCTTTAGCTGAGGAAATGTCCACTTGTAAATCGTTATGGCTTGATAAACAAATTGAATTGATAAATCCTAACATCATTGTGTTACTTGGTAACATGGCATTGAACTCAGTTTTGGGAAGAACGGGTGTTACATCATTAAGAGGAAAAACTATTCAACATGAAGGTCGTACTTATTTCCCTACATTACATCCATCAGCAGCTTTACGTTTTGTCAAATTCAAAGATATGATGAAAGAAGATTTCAAAAAACTGAAAGAAATTATTGAAGGTAAGAAAAGTCAAAGAAAATTAGGTCAATATTAGGCAGCATATTTGATGTCGTTTAATTCATCAATTTGTGTTACATTATACAAATTGTCATCAATATGTATCTCTTCCTCATTTAGATCAGAAACATATTCGTCAATAATATCATCAGAAACTTCTTCGGCAGTCTCAGAACTTAAAGATCCATTATACATACTTTCTCTAATAGTCAGTTCTGCGTCCGGCCGTGGGTCAATTTCTGTGTTTAGGTAAGCAAGTAATTGTTTTCCATCTTCAGTTAGATTTCCGTCGTGGTACTTTGACGTGTTTCCTATTTTCCGCTGAGCTTCGTACAAATTCTTTTTCCTTACATTGATTTCGCCAACAGATTCCTGTTCTTTAACAACTTCTTCTAAACCTGCTTCCTGCTCCCTCTGCGCAGCAATCCTTGCTAATTGCACATATTTCCTCCTTTCTTCACCACCAGTTTCAAAGGCCATTGTGGTAAAGAAATCTTTAATGTATCCATCAGTACTTTCTTCACTGTGATACCCTGCAGCGTGTGCCAGTTCATGTGTTAACACGTATTCTTCAGCTGTTGAAAACGGAACACCGTAAACTGATGCCAAGTCTGCTACTCTCGAGGAGAATGACTTCCCATTATCATAATTTCCAACAATAATACCTTCTATTCCATTATGGATGGTTGCCGCTACAGTACTTTCACCTAAGTCAGCTGCTCCGTATCCTTTCAAATCGATAAATTCATCTCCTTGTTCCTTCACATAAGAGGCAAATCGCTCACCTTCTTCTGAATGAAGATAACCAATCATGGTATTATAGAAATCTCTTGCCTCACTGGCATGTTCTTCCGGTCTATCGCTACCGTACACTTCAATGTACTCGTCGTTTGTTACTGCTAAACCCATGTTATGACGTTGCATCATTAGTCATGGATTTGATTTTATATAAAATGTATGGTAAAGTATTTAAAGAAATTAACTCTGTTAAGTTGCATGAAAAGAAATTATTATTTCCCGCAGGAAGTTGAAGTGTGGTACATTCTACCAGCTATCAGAAAACAGATGGCACTGGATTTACTACAAGAGGGAATGTCTCAGAAGGCTATCGCTGCAATATTAAAGTTGACTGAAGCTGCTATTTCTCAATATAAGAAGAATAAACGCGTAAAAGATGATTTGTTTAACAAGAAAATTAAAGATGAAATTAAGAAAGCTTCTAAGAAAATTATGAATGAACCTGATGCTGCCTTGCATGAAATAATGAACATATGTGAATTGGTAAAGAAAGAGAAAGTTATCTGTAAAATGCATTTAAAGAAATCTGGATTGAAAGAAGAAGATTTACCGTGTGGAATGTGTGTTGCTCAATAAATTTTTACTTTTGAATCAGTACATGTTTTTTTGTTACGACCTCGAGGAAAGTGCCTCTACCTCCAGAATTTCAGAGATACAGCAGACTTGGGCATAAAACTAGTTATGCCCAATTCTCCAATATCCACTTCTAAACCTAAACTTTTATAAAATATTAACTATAGTTAAGTTTTTATGCAAAGTCAAACTGAACAACTCGAAAACTTCACTATAGATCGTAATAGATATGATGATGCAAATGAAGATAAAAGTGTCTATAAATCCGAACCTGGATTAACTGAAGAGGTTGTAAGAAAGATCAGTGAAAGTAAAAGTGAACCTGAATGGATGTTACAAAAAAGATTACAAGCATTCAAATTATTCCAAGAAACGCCAATGCCAAATTGGGGTCCTTCTCTAAAAAATCTAGACTTAGAAAAAATCCATTTTTTCATTCAACCAGGTGTGAAAGAAACAAGAAACTGGGATGACGTACCGGAAGACATAAAGAAGACATTCGAACGTATCGGCGTACCTGAAGCTGAACGAAGATCACTAGCGGGAACAGGAGCTCAATATGATTCTGAAATGGTCTATCACAACCTCAAAAAAGAATGGGAAGAGAAAGGAGTCATTTTCGAAAACATGGATGTTGCAGTACAAAAGTATCCAGAACTTGTAAAACAATATTTCATGACGCAATGTATCCCTATTACTGATCACAAATTTATCATGCTGCATGCAGCTGTGTGGTCTGGTGGAACATTCATTTACGTTCCAAAAAATGTCAAAGTTGACATTCCATTGCAAGCGTATTTTAGAATGAATGCAATGAGAGGAGGACAATTTGAACACACACTAATTATTTTGGAAGAAAATTCTGAATTACATTACATTGAAGGTTGCAGTGCACCACTATTTACAGAATCTGCACTACACGCAGGATGTGTTGAAATTTTTGTCAAAGAAAATGCAACCATGAAATACAGTAGCATTGAAAATTGGAGTAAGAATGTTTTTAATTTAAACACCAAAAGAGGATTGGTTGATAAGAATGCAACGTTGAGTTGGATTTCTGGTAACATGGGAAGCGGAACAACGATGTTGTACCCCTGCTCTATTCTCAGAGGTGAAGGCGCATCAACAGATAATCTAGGCATTGCATTTGCAGGAAAAAATCAACATCAAGATGTTGGCGCGAAAGCTATCCATGCAGCTCCATTCACCAACTCAAAAATAACATCAAAAAGTATCAGTAAAGATGGTGGCGTTTCTAGCTACAGAGGACTGGTTAAAATAATGCCTCACGCACATGGCTGCACAACCAGTGTGGTTTGCGATGCATTAATTCTAGACGATCAATCAAAATCTAATACTATCCCGGAACTAAAAATTGAAAATAATGATGTTGATGCTGCCCATGAAGCAAAAGTTGGAAAAATTAGCGAGGAAGCTATTTTCTACTTACAATCAAGAGGATTATCCGAAGAACAAGCCATGCAGATGATTGTCACTGGTTTTATCGAACCTATAATTCGAGAATTACCATTAGAACACGCGATTGAATTAAACAAATTGATTGAAATGGAATTGGAGGGTGTTGCATGAAATCTGATTTCCCATTATTGAACTCTGGATTAGTTTATCTAGATAACAGTTCAACAACACAGAAACCAAATCAAGTAATTCAAGTAATTAATAATTTCTACAAAACAATGAATGCGAATGTTCATCGAGGTATTTACAAATTGTCTGACAATGCAACGAGAGCATATCAAAATGCTAGGAAAACGGTTGCTTCTTTCATTAATGCGGATGAAGACGAACTTATTTTCACCAGCGGAACTACACAAAGTTTGAACATGCTTGCAAGAATGATTCCATTAAAAGAAGGCGATGAAATTCTGTTAACCGAAATGGAACACCATTCAAACATTGTGCCATGGCAAGAAGTTGCGAAAGTTAAAAGGTGCACTGTCAAATTCATTCCCCTCAAAGATTATGAATTAGACATGGACAAAGCGAAGGAATTAATCACGGAAAAAACAAAAGTCATTGCAGTTACTCACATGTCAAATGTTTTAGGAACAATCAATCCAATTAAAGAATTGGCACAATTAGCTCATGAAGTAAACGCATTATTTGTAGTAGACGCTGCTCAATCTGTTGCTCATTTACCAATAGATGTGAAAGAATTAGATTGTGACTTCTTAGCTTTCTCCGCGCATAAAATGTACGGACCAACAGGTATTGGAGCATTATATGGAAAGAAAGAATTGCTAGAAACCATGAATCCATCAGTTTTCGGTGGTGGAATGATTAACCAAGTAACAAAAGAAAACTCATCATTCACAAATTCACCATTGAAATTTGAAGCAGGAACACCAAACATTGCAGGAGCTATTGGATTTGCTGCAGCTGTCAAATACTTGGAAGAATTGGGAATTGAAAAAATAAAAGAAAAAGAAAACGAATTATCAAGTTACGCTTTAGAAAAACTTAAAGACATTCCAAATCTCAACATCATAGGACCAACAAACAACAGAGGACTTGTTTTCTCTTTTACTCTGGATGGCATCCACCCACATGATACTGCTGAAATATTGGATAAACAAAACATTGCAGTTCGAGGTGGCCATCATTGCGCAATGCCATTAATGAAAGCACTTCAATTAATAGGAACAACAAGAATCTCATTAGGAATCTACAACTCAAAGGAAGATATTGACAAGCTAATCCAAACCATTCCTCAAGTGCAGGAGGTGTTCGCATGAATATGTATAAAGAAAATATTGTAGATCATTACAAGAATCCAAGAAATAAGAAAGAAATGAGTAATGCAACGCATTCACATGCAGAGCATAATCCTCTTTGCGGAGATACCATTACGATTTTTATGAATGAGAAAGAAGTAACATTCACTGGAGAAGGATGTGCTATTAGTCAGGCATCTGCGTCACTGCTCACTGAATTTTTGAAAGGAAAATCAATGGAAGATGTGAAAAATATTACTGAAGAAAAAGTCTACGAGTTATTAGGAATTCCAATAAGCCATGCAAGAAGAAAGTGTGCATTATTACCATTATTTGCACTGCGAGGTGCATTATGCTAGAAATTCAAGATTTGCATGTTGAAGTGGATGGGAAAGAAATAATTAAGGGAATTTCTTTAACATTTGAAAAAGGAAAAGTACACGCATTAATGGGACCAAATGGTTCTGGGAAATCAACGTTAGCAAAAACTATCATGGGTCATCCTAAGTACAAGGTTACAAAAGGTAAAATTCTCTTAGATGGAAAAGATATCACGCACAGTAAACCAGATGAACGTGCAAAATTAGGTTTATTCCTCTCCTTCCAACATCCAACGTCAGTTGGCATCAATATGACAAATTTCTTACGCACAGCTGTAAATTCCAAAAGAGAACAACCACATTCAGTCATGGATTTCTACAACATATTGAAGGAAAAAATGTCTACTTTACAAGTTGACCCTTCTTTTTCTCGAAGACCTCTTAATGGTAGCTTTTCAGGTGGCGAAAGAAAGAAAGCTGAAATATTACAAATGATGATGTTGCAGCCAACATTTGCATTATTGGATGAAACAGATTCTGGTTTAGACGTTGATGCGATTAAAATAGTTGCTGAAAGTATCAATCAAAATAAAGAAATGGGAATGATAGTTATCACACACTACAATCGATTTTTACAATTTGTCAAACCAAATAAAGTGACCGTTATGAACGATGGGAAAATTGTCAAGCAAGGCGGACCTGAATTAGCAGAACACATTGAAGAACATGGATTTGGTGCAACATGTTGACTAAAGATTTATTGATAGAAAATGTATTCAAAAAGTATGAAGACCCTGAACTGGGTGTTGATGTATGGACACTAGGTTTGATTTACAACATTACGGTAAAAGACGATGCAGTTACTATCCTTTTAACATTCACCACACCTTTCTGTCCGTACGGTCCGCAGATGGTTGAAGATTTGGAAGAAGCAATCACTCAGCAAGGTGCACAAAAAGTTAATATTGAAATTACCTTCGATCCGCCATGGCAAGCATCTGAAGAACTCAGAGCAATGATGGGCTTGTAACATATATTTCTTAAGAAACATGGTTAAGATTCTCCATACTATTATTTTAGTAACTTGAACATATTATTTGTTCATCTTGTAGTGGTAATATGCGGAAACTTTATAAAATCGACAAGGATATTGAAACAATCTTAGAGAAAATAGATGATATTCCCAAAAGGTGGGTAGTTCAAGACGATTACATTAATCGCCTGAAAGCTTACACGCGATGTAAGGAAGAAGTGTTTAGCGGAACACCATGTGATGACTATCCGTTCATGTCAAGTTTTGAATCAAAGAAAGATTATCTGGCATGGTATGGAAATGCGTTACTGAATTGTTTAAATCGTTTAACTGACGAGGGCGAACTTTCAGCTGAGAGGAGAAGGAATTTGGGTCGCATGGGAACAAATGTCGCGAAAATCCTTGGTGATTATGCGTTCATTCCGATAATTGAAGAGGAAGTAGATGTTGGTGAATCAGTAGTAACGACGCAGGGCAAAGTAATCAAACCTTTTGTGTGGTTACCTGATGACAGAAAATATCCATTACTGTAACAAATGGCACTTGAAGACATACTGCTAACTCTTACTAGTTTACGTGAAGAAGGAATAATTAATGATGCATTTGAACAGGCGCAGCGAGATTTTGAATTAGCCAAAGCGGTAATTTGGAACGGAACAAATCCCAAACGTCATAATTGGGAAGAGGGAGAAGCTCAACAAAGATTTCGAATGATGCATGAACTTGGATCTCAAGAACAATTTCGCGAAAGTTATTCTATTGCTTTCAATAAAGTTGTCGAAGAAGAAGTGCGTCGAGTTTGCCAGGATTTACCTCGTGCCGCACGTGGGATGTGGATGGAAAATATAAAGCGGTACAAAGCAGCGATGTTGCAGGCTGGTGGAGATGGGGCTAATTGGCCTTGGCGGGAGGAATCTTTAGTGGATGCCAACTGTCTGACAGTAGACGAGGGAGGTGCCATCCATCAGTTAACATTTTACCTGCCACCTCTCCCTGAAACTGGTTTGAAAAAGGATTTGCCATCCTTTTCAGTCGTTGCAAAAAGCCTTCCTAAACCAGTGCGGGGTACGGTGGATACCCAAGTTCTGCAAGCAAAAGCACAATACCATGCGCAACATATTTTTCCTGATGTAGCCGGGACCATTGTTGAAGATGCAGAACGTTCTCGTGTAGTCATGTTGAAGCACTACCCTGGAGATTTTTCAAACATCGTACTTGCGCTTGATAACGACAAAGTTCCATTTGTTCTTGATGTTCTCAAGAAGGCAGCTCATATTAGTTTGGGACTGGAAGCATACAGGCAGGGCAAAACAACTGTTTCTGGAACAAACGAACAACATTATGAGGGAATTCTTGCTGCTGTTGAAAATGTAAAAAAGAATC
This sequence comes from Nanobdellota archaeon, assembly GCA_002687775.1. The sequence goes on along the minus strand of NZBF01000017.1, from coordinate 3,804 downwards.
CGGAGCAGCTCGAGGAATATTATGTAAATAGATTTATCGGTAATACTTTGCTTCGTGGATATTTTGCCGCACGTGGAAGAAAATTCAATGATATATCTAAAGATGAGAAGAGAAATGTTCTAGCGGTGATGTTAAATGACAAAACTGTTAATAGGGCAGTAGATATGTTCCGAAATCAAACTGCTCGCAGAATGGCTAGGTTGCCGCACGTTCCCACTTGGGGTGATCTTACCGTAATGAATGTGTTTAGGCGAAGTGCTGATCTATCTGAATTGGAATTGCATGACTTCAGTTCAAAGTATGCACCCTTGCAGTGGGATTGTTTCAAATTGTTTCAAACGGCAGAATTGGGAAGTAAAGCCATAAAAAGCGTTTTGGGTCCTTACTGTTCTTATGTCAGAGGCGAAATAACAAAGTTGGGTTTAGATCTACCAATGGAACCTTTTGACGAACAAACTTTTTTGGATGATTATCATTTCATGTTGCAGCCAATGGCTGACAACACTTCACAATATTTACGATCGAGGATGTTACAATGACTGATGACGCAAAGAAAGTAGCAGATGAATATTATTCCTTAGCAAGGAAGCACAGCTCTGACGAATTCAATGAGGCAATGTCTTACATTAACCTTAAAATTTTTGAAGGGTCATGTTCATTGGTTGAAGTGAAAGATCGGATTGAGTTGGGATCTTTATCTTCTGCCGGTGTCGGTGCGACAGAATTAACAAATTTGTTGATGACAGATTTGGGAAACCCGGCACCTCAACAGGCAAAATCTCCCGTCAGACAGCAAGCCAGAAATTTGGAATCTGTAGTCCTGCATCCCGAAGGGATACAAGCAGTAATTGAGGCCATTTTGGAGGAACTTGGCGAAGGTTTTTCCATGAAAGAACTTGAAAAATACAAAGAGAATCCTACGGAATTCATTTTGAAAAATAGTTATGGAGAAACGGCGTATTTGGTAAGAAAAGCGTTGCTTGATTTGGATGAAATTCCGTGGAAAAAAGTAAAAGATCTTTGGCCGGCCTATTTCGCTCATTCTGCAGAGATTATACAAACTCAAAGGGGACTAAGTGGAGATCCAAATTATGAGCATGCAAAATTACTTCGAGTGAATGAACAACTAGTTCAAGTTGAGCCATCATCTCTTGACGCTTCTGTACTTGCTCAGCTTAAAGAACCAATTCGAGCACATGGACCAGCTCGGATTATTAATTGGATGAGTGACTACGAAAAAGACCCTGATAGGGATATCGCAAGGCTTCACCTTGACCATCCTCGTGGTTCAGAAATTGATGAATTCTTCTCTGATGGAAATATACATCCAATTGCAGCAGCCTATCACCTCCCTGAGTTATGGCCGGCGTATTATGCGAGAGCTCTTGCAGAATTAGTGCAAGAAGATGATGACCCGCAATTTCCAGTTGAAGATATTACATTATACAAAATAGTTATGCAGCCGGAAGAAGTACGAGAAGCCAGCACTAACGGACCAAAAAGAAGCAAGAAAAAGAAATCTCTTTCACCTGACGTTGAACGTGAAATTACAAAAATGAATCTGAAGAGTCGTCTTTCTGGCATGGCCGCCGTTGTGGCAGCTACATGGGGTGCTGGTACAGCTATGTTTGATTATTTAGTTGGAAGCGGATTGACCATGGATACATTGCAAAGTGCTGCAGTTCACACGATTGTTGCAACTGCATTTTATGCGTATAAAGGTCATTTTAGTCAAAGAGCATCAGCATTGGCCCGTGGTTATGCAACCAGCGCAGAACGATCTCTCCCTTGGCCACAACGCATGCATTCAAAATTTGTGAACAATGGAGTAATTCCCTTACTTTTTGCTAGTATTTCTTTGGGTACTCTTGGCTCTGATATGTACGACCGAACCGTCAATTTTCTGCAAAACCCAGCACAAAAAGTACACCTATCATCAGAAGAGATACTTAGGGCTGGAGATTTCATTGAATCCACAGAAGAACGAATGTACAGTAGTCATTCACTCCCACAGCAAATTACAAATAATCCAGGAAGTGAATCAGTATTTATCTATCAAAATCTACAACATCTGTTCAAAGTGCAGGACAATGATACATGGACAGTGACCCTTTCGGATGGCGAGAAAACCTACCTTCGGGACCAACCTATCGAAATTTTTGACCAAGATAATAAGTACACAGCATCGGATGATTCTGGTCTGCACCTGTACAATGTTCATATTCTCAAAGCAACAAATGGAGTGACCAATTTCGAAATTCGTGAATATAGACCATGGAGCGAAGGACTAAAAGTAGTGAAGTAGATACTTCTTAAGAATTCGTTTTAAATACTCATCAAGAAATAGAAAAATTATGATTGACGTAATTATTGCGGATGCATTCGGGTTACTTATTGACTCGCCTGCATACACGAAAAAGAATTTCTATGAATTTGTAAAAGATAAAATAGATATGGGTAAAGAAGAGCTGATTGCTACGTACAAGCAATTTCGCTACCGGTCCTACACAGATCCAGATTATCATTATGAAGATGCCATGACAGAACTTTTTGACCACCTTCAACTTGAAGGGTGCGAGGAATTCATTGCATGGAATCACGAATTAAACAGGCAAACAAGAGTTATGCCAGGAGCGATTGAAATGCTGCAAGCACTTCAAGCAGATGGAAAAGATGTGTACGTAGTGACTGATTATAGTCTACCGTTGGAACGTGCTGAAGAAACGTTTAGGAAAGTTGGTATCTTTCCACATATTTCTGGAATTGTGTCTTCAAAAGAAGTAGGTCACATGAAACCATCTCAAGAAATTTTCGATTACGTCTTTGAAACGTATGGTATAGAAAGGGAAAACTGTGCTTTCATTGGCCATAGTTATGATGAAATTGCAGGAGCTCATTATTTAGGCATAACTACTTTTGCTTGTTTTTATGAAGATGAAGAAGATATTGGATTTCTGCCAGATACACATCAATTAGAAACGTTAGACCAACTTGCTGACCGAGTTTAATTATTATGCAAAGCAATTTGATGTTTTGCCACAAACCACGTTGATCCCATTAATGCCCCTAGGTGAGAATAAAGCAAGTAATCCTCTTTCACTGGTTTAAATGTGTAAATGTTTTTCCACGTTTGTTCACGCTTGTCAATAAATTCTATTGCTCGTTCTTCATTAAATTTAAGCAATAAAGAAATCATATCGTGGATGTGAGTGGTCACATTTGAAAATAAAGCAACGCTATTTTTTGAATAAAATTTCTTTGTTCGTAGTGTTTCTCGTATCAGAACTTTGTATGTGCTGTTCATAAATCGTAAATAGGCAAGCATACTGTTCCGTATGCGAATAGTGTTCGTACTCAACTTACTAGTGTTTAAAACTCGGGCATAATAAAGAAGTAATTTGCTTATATTCTTTGTTTTCAAATGTTGTGACTGTAAGTGTTGTCTATCTCCGGCTTGTAATGCAGAAAGAACATCTTGTGACATCATCTTCATGATAAACAATACACGCTGAAAAACATTATCAATTGATTCCTCATCAACTCCTCCTCCTAGGTCTTTTAACACCGTTCGCTTGCTTGTTTGTTCTATAATCTCTGATCCAATACACTTTTCATTGACAAAATCTTGAAGAAATTGGTTCGTTTCTACAGAATCTGCACCAAGATAATTTTTTAATTGGTTACCATGAACCAGTTCAATAGGATCATGTCCTAACGCATAGGCTGTTTCAATGAATGCACTTGCCAGTCGTGTATCCATTTTTTGCAGATCTAATGAAACACTTTTTCTTGTTTCTTTTTTTT
>NZBF01000016.1 GCA_002687775.1 Nanobdellota archaeon | reverse complement strand
TTTATCGGCAATTTCATATATGTGCTTAAGATCAATTGGTAATTCAACAAAGAAAGCTTCTGGTGACTCAGAAACGTCACTCCTCTGAATGTCAAGCGGCATATCAACTAGAACTTGAACGCTGAATTCAGTCATTTTTGTTTCAACATCAATGGTTCCTTGCAGAACAGAAAATCCCTGGTTTAAAAATAAGGAATATCCGTTCAAACAAGAGGGAAGTTCTCCTTCAATATACCTGTTCAACTGCGATTCAATACTCATTTCTGCATCGTCAACCTCTTTTAACGCAGGTTTTCCTGAAGATAATATGACTTTACTGTTCTGAGAAGGTTCAACATTATGGTGCCAAAATGGAACTCGCATATTTCCTTGCACAATTCCTCTCCCCTCTGTTGGCTCAGTTTCAGAAAATTCACCAACTAATTCTGGGTAAATATATCCACCCTGCTGACCTAGGATTAGTAATCCTCTCTCAGCCGTTGATCTTACACAACTTTCAGTAAATAACTGGATTGGTCGGAATTCTTGAGAAACTTGTGCAATGACCGGTCTGCCTGATGAATCAACAGTTTCTTTAGTTATTTTTGAAGTTAATGAGTAGAATAAAACTAGGCCAAACACCATTATTAGTCCTAAGATTATGAAGATGGTCACCTGTCCTTTTTTTGACTTCATTCAATCCCTCTTTATCTACCCGAAATAAATAAAATTGCATATATAAATGTACCGGAAAAATCTTTTTTTTTCCGAGACATTTCTACTCGAAAATGTTTCATTTTCGTTGTATAAATGTTTAGTTATTTACGTTTGAAAGAATCAGTGATTTTTTGATATAATGCTCTTAATCCTCTTTTTATCGGATTAGGTTCTTTCGAGAAACTGTTAAGTTCATAAATCATGCTTGAAGATGGTAATTCCTGAGGTCCAGTGTACAACGAAAATCCAGTAGATGCTTCTCTTGTAAGATTACCATGCGTTGAATACACATCCACCAATTTCTCCAAATTCTTTCTTCCATTGTAATATCCATTTCTTAAACTTACTAAAATATCTCCAGGACTTCCATTCTGGAAGAAAGCTCCATGTAATCGTCGAAGTGCATTTGGATACTTATGGTTCATTGTGGTGGCAAATAATGATTTCTCTGCAACAAATCCCTGCTCATCTCCGTAGCCTTCATCAAGTAATCCAGCAATGATTGTTTGGTAACCAAGAGGGTCTTGTCCATTCACAACTTCATATCTAAATTTCAAAGGAACTTTCCTTGCTTCCATATCAAGCATGTCAACTTTGCATTCAACGTGAGCTTTCCCTCGGACAGCTTCTACGGTAATGTTATGATCTTTGTTCACATATGCAATGAAATCAACTTTCTTGTTTTCAAGTAACACATCTGATAATTCCGGTATGTTGGACGAATTTGTATAAAGTGCGGCGAAACTTATCATACCAAAACTTGGTAAAACCACATCGCGTTCGTTTCGAATAGTTCTTGACAACGTAAATCCGGCATCTTGAACTGTATCTTCGAGGTAGGACCGTTCTAATCTTTCATCAGTTGTATGGTTACCATGATCGGAAAATATGAGAAGTTCCTTTGGACGTAAATGTTTAACAACATCCATGAAAACAGCATCAAATTCTTTGAGAGCGTACCCTAAACCAGCTCGTCCATTTCGGTGAGTTAATTCGTCTGTAGAGAGAATCCAAACAGAATTGTGGTCATGTTTGAACTTACTAACATGCCTCCGCAATTTATGACTATCGGCGCGAGCACTAGCTTCAGGGTTCATGAATGCAAAGACATGCCTCAGTGTTCCCTTATGAAAATCGTACTGTCCCGCAATAGAGGAAGGAGTTTCAATACCTAGTATATCTCTCAGAATAATGTTGCGAGGGTAAGTATTATGCATTCTATTTTTACTTCTAAGAAATCTTGAAGCTTCATAACCTGAAGGTTCTTCCAAACCAAGAAATCCACAATGTGAGGCACCAGTTAATGAAGGAAATTCGGAAATTACCGTGCCTGTTGATCTACCCGCGAAATAATTTTGAAGATTTGGTAAATATTCATTTCTATAGAAAAAGTCAAAATTATCTTTTGAAACTCCATCTAACACCAACACCAAAGAATCCGACTCATACTCAACATCCAGCTCTATCACTTGCAATAACAGAACGTTCTACGCAAACCTGATATTTAAACAAATCTCTTCTCAAACATATACATCAAATAGAAAATATACCTAACTCACAACCGCTCCATCATTCACGTGCTTAACAGAAACATTTTCCAATTCAGTTTTCAAGATTTTAGAATCATACTTAATTTCTCCATTGAAAGATTGTAAACTAACTCTCAAGAAATCATCAAACGTAATTTTCCCAGAATTAGCAGATAATCCTTCAAATCCAGCTTTCGAACCGGGTTTAGATTTCGCAACTTCTAACAATGACGCATGTTTTCCGTCTGAAGCTACTAAAATCATTCCGTTACTTTCAACACCTCGTAATTTCGCTGGTTTAATGTTGAACACAAATACACATTTTTTACCTACAATTTCAGAAGACTTCCAGAATTTCTTCAATCCTGCAACTATTTGTCTCTGCTCAGAACCAAAATTTACTTTCAGAACAAAAAGTTTGTCAGCATTCGGATGATCGGACACTTTGATAATTTCACCTACTCTCAAATCAAGAGGGAATGTTGGCTGTTCAATGTCTTCAATTCTATTTATTAACACTGAAGGTTTCTTAATCTTCCCAGAATAATCAAAGGAAATATCTTTCCAAGACAAATTCTTACATCCTAATTGCATCTCTAAGTTCTCAGAGAAAACCGGTAAAACTGGTTTAATCAAAATCGATAAATTTCGAACGATGTTAGCACATAAAAAAACAACGTCCTGTTTTCCAAGTTTATCCTTCCATGGTTCGTTATGCTGGAAATATGCATTCCCTAAGTCTGATATGCGCAAAATGCCGTTCATTGCTTCTTTGTAATTCAAATCGTGATAATTTTTCTCAATTTCTTTTACTTCATCTTTTATTTTCTTGATAATCTTATCATTCGCACTTTTCCCTATTTTGCCTGAATAATTCTTGTCAATAAAAGATAATGTTCGGTAACAAAAATTACCAAGATTTGCTAGTAATTTATTATTTATGACTGCCTGGAAATCTTTCAAATCTAAATCAATGTCAACCAATTTCTTACTTAACCGCAACGCGTAGTAAAACCGTAAATATTCTGGGTTGTAATCATCTGAAAATTTCTTAGCAGTAATGAAGGTTCCACGTGACTTACTCATTTTCTGCCCATTAATGGTTAAGAAACCGTGTGTGTTCAATTCAGGTAACTTGATATCCATTGCCATCAATAATGCAGGCCAAAAAAGATAATGAAAGTAAATGATATCTTTTCCAATGAAATGAACAACTTTTCCATCTTTCCAGTATGATTCCCATTTCTTCCCTTTCTTATCTAGTAAATTCTTAGTAGACGAAATGTATCCGATTGGAGCATCCAGCCAGACGTAGAAATATTTATTTTCTTCACCAGGTATCTTAAACCCAAAATACGGTCCGTCACGTGAAATGCACCAATCTTCAAGTCCGTCATTAATCCAGCCACTAACAGAATTTCTAACTTCCGGTTGCACCCACTTCCCTTTCAAAAAAGTTTTCAATTTCGATGTAAATTTTGATAACGCAAAAAAATAGGCAAGAGATTCTTTCTTAACAGGACTGTTCCCACACTCAGCACATTTCGGATTAATTAAATCAGTACCTTTCAACACTAATCCACAACTTTCACAGACATCTCCATACTGGTCAGCTGTTGAACAATTTGGACATTGACCTTTAACTAATCGGTCTGGTAAATTTCTCTGGCAGTGATTACAATAAATAACTTCAATATTTTTCGTGTAAATTAACTTCTTCTTCTGTAATGTTGAGAAAAACAATTCTGCTAATTCTTGATTTTCCTTAGAATGTGTGGTGTAATAATTATCAAATTCTACTAAGAATGACTTAAAGTCGCGAATAAATTCTTTTTCATACTTTTTAACAAGTTGCAATGGCGTAATTCCCTGCTTGCGAGCATTTATTTCAATGGGCGTACCGTGAGAATCTGAAGCGCAAATATAGAGAACATCTTCTCCCTGTGATTTCAAAAATCTAGAATAGATGTCCCCCTGAACATATTCCACCATATGTCCAAGATGTGGTGATCCATTCACGTACGGTAATGCAGCAGTTATTACTGTTCTATTTCTCATTTCATCAATGCTTTTTTTTGTATTTAAATAATTTTTTCATAATTCAAGATTTTTGAGCTTCCATAAATTTCTCCAAAAAATTTATAAATAACTACGTAATATTACGTAATATGGTGTTGATAGCAAAAATTAGTAAAGGATCACAGATGGACCAAGTGTACTTACCGAAATCCCGTCCGCCTGGGTTTGCTGTAGGGAACAGAGTAGAAATAAAGCCGACACGAAAGCGAAAAAAGAGTTTTTATACACACCATGTTCAGTCTTTTGAACCAATTAAACAATTAATGGTGAATGAAATTTTTGATTATTTTGCTCATGTCGATAATATACTTATAACTGGGTCATTTTTAGAGAAAGGATTTTATTTTAATGATGTTGATATTGTGGTCATAAATGAAATAAGTGAAGAACAATTATGGAAAGACTATTTTAAGAAGGCATTAGGCATAAATGTTCATATCATTTGTATTAACCGAAAAAGTTTACTAAAAGGATTACGTACTGATCCATTATTTCAGCTAATGTTGAATAGGTATATTGCTAAGAAAAGAGAATTTTTCAGATATCATAATGAATTTCACTACAAAATTCTTGACCTCCATGTGCATAGCAGTAAATCATTAATTGATAGTTTTGACCTGCTTACTGGTGGGGAAAAGTACAAATTAGTAAGGAATCTTATTGCTATTCGATTATTCTTAGTGAAAAAACAATTAACAAAAAAATCAGTGAATAAGGAAATGGAAAAATTGTTTGGAAAAAATGTGATATCTGAATTGCAGAACAACATGGTTGAAAAAAGAATATTCTTAAAGAAATATAAAGCAGTATACAAAAAGACATTCAATAAGATTATGAAAAGCATAAAGAATGACTCAAAATAGAAATAAGTTGATTCAATTGTTCATTGGTAATGTGGTGAATGTTGTTGTTCATAGAATATTAGAGCGAGCAACACAGGAAGAAATCTTGAGAAAACGATATGATAAAGAATCATTAGTAAGTTTCAATGTTGCACAGAGGTATAGAAATAATATTCACCCTGTACAGAGAGAATTACCAGAACACGATAAAGCAAAAATTAGAGAAGAAGTTATTCGAAGAGTTAAGAATGAATTGCATATTCGGATTTCAAAAGAATACAAAGGAATAAATCTTCAGAATTTAGAATCGACAGTTGACAAAGTGTTGCAAGAGTTATTAGTTGGTTCTTAACAACTCACTTCTTCTTCTTTTTAGGTTCTTTTAACTTCTTAGTCAATGGAATTTGCGCTTTGCAATGTTGACAATCAACGATGTAAGAAGGAACGCCTTTATACTTCTTTCGAATGTATTGACCAGTTGACTCACCTTCTTTCCCGCAGTCTGGACAGGTATATTTAGCTTGCAATTCTAAACTTTCTTCATGTACTTCCTTCTCTTCAGTAAATCCACATTCAGGACATGTATATTCTTTTGCACGAATTTTCACTTTTCCTTTAACAACAGGTTTTCCCATTTTGGCTTTATGGCATTGTGGACATTCTTTCCTATATACCCATGCAAGAATTTCTCCGCGATTGGTAAAGTAAATACAATTATCCATTGATTCAGGAACTTCTAATGCCATAATGAAAGAAATAGATGGTTTGCTAATAAATGTTACGGTTTAAGAATTAGCAACCCCATACCTTACTTCAACCAACAATCTATGCTCTAAACTTTTACGCAATAATACACCTTTAACTCTCGCACCAGAAACAACCGGTAGTGCATCCACATTATTCTTTGTCAATAATTTGTAAGCAGTGTAACAATCATCATCATGATGCAACATTTTCAACTGCGCTTTTGGAATAACTAAACTTGAAACTGTCAATTTTCTCTGCAATTTTGGCCGAATTTTACCAAGGATACGAAAATTCAAAATGCCAACAAATTCCTTCCCTTTCTTAACAATGAAACTTTCCTGCTCTTCCTTAAGATATTTCTTCAAAACTTCATTGAATGGAATATCAGGGGAAATGGTTATATAAGTAGATTTCATCAATTCTTTTACTTTAATTTTCTGCAACACATCTTTAATTAACACTTGCTGGTAACTCACACCGGCAATGAAATACAAAAATCCACCAAGTAAAATGAACCATAATCCGCCACCAGTTCCAGAAAGTAATCCAATAAATCCTAAAAAGATCAACACGCCAGCGAAGAATTTTCCACCTTTTGAAGCAATACGAGTAGCTTTCTTGATATCCTTATACTTCCAATGTAAAATAGCTCGGAAGGCTCTTCCACCATCAAGTGGAAATCCAGGTACTAAATTAAATATTGCCAATATGAAATTTATTTGATATAGATAAAACGTTATGGCGGAAACAAACACAGATCCGTTCGCACGGTTAATTACAAAAAACAACCCTCCCAAAACCAATGAAAACAACGGACCGGCTATTGCCATCAAAAATTCAGATTTTGGCGTCAAATCTTCATCTTCAATACCAGCAACGCCGCCAAAAAAGAATAACGTAATACTTTCAACTTTTATCCCTCTAAATTTAGCAACAATGGAGTGACTTAATTCATGTAACACCACTGAAAAAAACAACAGTACTGCAGATACTGCGCCCATCACCCAATACATCGTTGAAGATAATCCTGCATAATATTGAGGGAAAAATCCTACTGCTAAACTCCACGTCAAAAGAGCGAATATGAACCACCAGGAGAAATGTATCTGCACCTGGATTCCTAATAATTTAAACAACTTCATTTACATTCACCGTCGCTACAACTTAATCCTTCATCACAGGTAATTTCCACTTCAATAGGATTCCCCGGGAAACAATCAATAGTAGTACTATTTATGAGAAGATCCCCCTTACATGTTTGTTCAGTTTTTGTGACCGCGCAACATCTATTAGTTCCACGGTTACAATCAAATTCACATTCAACAATCTGGATAGGTCCCCGTCTAACATTAATTCCTGATTTATATGGGATTGCATTGCCACATACTTCTTGTTCAAGAGCAGAGAAATCGTCGTTGCATGTATTCAAAAAATCTTTCTCCTCAGTGCGTACACCGTTATACTCATACGGTTTCGTGAAATTAGTCAATTTCCATTCATCTTCCTTCTCATTTCCTGAACTATCAAGGTAGTGACAAAATGGATCTCTTTCCTGCAATTTACAATTGAAACAACCATCTCCCTCTTCATCATTTCCATCGTCACATTCTTCACCCGAAGTAACAATGTCGTTACCACAAACTTCCACACAGTCAGGTGAACATTCCCAACCTTCTTCAACGCTACATTTAGTGTTACATCCATCGTCATTTAGAATGTTACCATCATCACAATCTTCACCATCACGTTCTTGTAATACACCATCGCCACAGACAGTTTCAGCAACTTCAAGACTGCATTCAGAATCACAACCATCATCGTCAACAGTATTACCATCATCACAATCTTCTCCATGAGTTGGCTCAAGAATGCCATTCCCACAAACCATGTCACCATCAACCTTATCAGTAGAATTGTTTTCCACTTCAACACTACCACATCCAATAATAAAAACTACAAGTAATACACAAAGAACATTCCACCTCATTTTAACTAATAACTTTTTTAGAATTTATAAGGTTATCCTTTCACATTACCAATCGGTTTCAATGCAACAACTTTCTTGGTAATACCAGCACGAACTAATGTTTCTACCACTTCATCAACATCTTTGTACGCTTTACCTGCTTCTTCAGCAAGTCCTTTCATAGTAACGCCATGCACATAAATACCACGCCGTTCCATATCTTTTTGCAATTCGGCACCTTGCACTAATTTCTTTGCCTTTGTTCGACTCATTGTGCGACCTGCACCATGCGCAGTACTTGCAAATGTTTCGTCAGCACCATCTGTACCAAGAAGTAACCATGAACCAGTTTCCATAGATCCACCTAGAATAACGGGTTGTCCAATTTCTTTATAATCTTCAGGTAACTCTTCAGCTCGAGATGGACCAAAAGCACGGGTTGATCCTTTCCTATGCACAAGTAACTCCTTCTCAACACCATCAATCATATATTTCTCCAACTTCGCAATGTTATGGGCAACATCATAGACCAAATTGATTTCCATCTCTCTAGCTGTTTTTCCGAAAACTTTCTCGAACGTTTTTCGAATTTGATGAGTAATTACTTGACGGTTGGCAAACGCCATGTTTGCAGCGCACGCCATGGCTTGGTAATAATCCTGACCCTCCGGTGAATTAAACGGAGCACAGGCTAATTCTTTATCTCTTATTTCAATGCCATACTTGGGCATAATTTCTAAGAATTTTCGTAAATAATCCGTTCCAATTTGATGACCAAATCCTCGAGAACCGCAATGAACCATAATAACAATTTGACCAGTTTTCGTAATCCCCATTTTGGCAGCAGCTTTACTGTCATAAATGTTCCCTTCACGCACTTCCTGAATTTCCAAGTAATGATTCCCACTTCCTAATGTGCCAATTTGATCAAATCCTCGCTTGACAGCTTTCTCAGAAACTTTATCAGCATTCGCTTGTGGAATTTTCCCATTACTTTCAATATGTTCGATATCTTCCGGCCATGCATATCCATTATCGAGACACCATTGCGCACCATTCGTCATAACATTTCGAAATTCTTCCTTAGAAATCTTGACAAATCCTTTACAACCGACACCAGCTGGAACAGCATCATACAGAGCATCGACTAACTCTTTGATTTTTGGCCGCACTTCATCAATCGTCAAATTGGTGGTCATCAATCGCATTCCGCAATTAATATCGAATCCAATTCCGCCAGGTGAAATGACTCCACCTGCTTCAACGTCAAACGCTGCAACTCCACCGATGGGAAAACCATAAAGGGCCAAATAAGGATGTCCTTATTCAGAATCCCCAATGCCCGTCTGGCATACAGTAGGCATATTTGGTAATCCCGGGCAATGTTGCCACATTTGTTATTTGATTAAATACTCCGCCATCCATCGTTTCAATAAGTTCCTTACTTGCAATAACCCTCGCTGGAACACGCATACCTTGTTTGAAAGTAGTAGGTACTTCCCACATCACTTCAGAGATTTGCTTTGTTCCTGGAGGTGGTCCAGGTTCTGGTCTTTCCATTGGATGTTTTTTTCTTTGATTACTAAACAATAATATTTGGAACCGGAATTATTTTTCCAAGGCCCAAACAGTTTCGAGGGCATTTGATACGTATTTAAAGCTTTCGCCAGATTTGTTAAGTTTTTTCTCTTAATTGAAATAAATCTTATTTCTGCTCTTGATTTCCTAATTCTTCCTTTTTGTTCGATTAATTTCAAAACACCACTTTTACTTGTAGGAATCTCCCAAATATAGTCTTGATAAGAGTTAATAGCTTCACTCAGTTTACTCTTTTTTTCTGGATGTAGGAAATTGACTTCTTTCTGAAATCTTTTCAGATTGTGTAATCCACAGATTGCTATTCGCCAAATTGTTCTGTTTGATTTTTTCTTAACTTGAGATTTTATTCCTAATTTTTCTAAAGAATCTCGGATGCTTAGAATTCCAAATTCGTTGCAACAATCTAGACCAATAAGTCTGCTTTTTCGCGGTTGATTTTCAACCCAACCTTCGCAATCAAAAAATGCTCGTAACCAAAACCTAAGATTTTGTTGTGAAAGTGTGGGTAATTCCCATTCATATGAATAATAAGAATATTTTTTTGTCAGGAAATGATAAATATCTTTGTTCTGAATTCTACATCTACCTTCATTTGTTATGTGCGGCTTCAATCTAAAAATAGTTTGAAATTTCTTTTGAAAATCTTTTAAGAGAATTTCATTTGTGTTCCGAAACCCTATATGGTAATATTTGTGATTTTGGGTTTCCGGATTTTTTATGACATATCCATCTCCGCAAAGATATCCATGAATAGCAGAAAGATTTTGATCAAATTTCATAATAATAATGAAGAGGACTTCTATATAAACTCTGTCCGCGCATGTCCAGTGACCAGTGGACTAACTTCCCAGAATTCTTCTCACTTGTTCAACAGTTTCATCAATCGTGCCATCATTTGTAATAAATTGATAAGGGATATCTGACTCTTCTGCCTGTGTTTCCCACACCCGAATATCTGCTAATCGACGTTCAATATTTTCTACTGTATCTCCACGAGCACCAAGTCTTTCTCGTAACACTTCTTCAGGTGGACTTCTTACATAAATGGAAAGTACTCTATCAGTATATCCTCTTAGTAAAGGAACTACTTCTGGCACAAGAATCATTGCAGACGTTTCATCATGCTTGAATGCTTCTTGAACTACTCGATATGGTGTTCCATAAAATTGTCCAGCATATTCAGTAGTCCACAAAAATTCTCCTTCTTCTCCAAGTCGGTCAAATTCTTCAAAAGATAAATATCTATATTCACTGGGTAAATCTGATTCTCGTGGATTTCTTGTAGTGGTACTAGGGATTAGCCGAAAATCTCCCTCTAATAGCTTTTTTACAATAGTTGTTTTCCCAGTTCCAGAAACACCAGTAAATGTTGCAATTTTATAATCATTCATACATTTCTAAGAAGTTTTATTCTATTAAAATCTTATGAAAAAATAATTACTCACAAAGATCTCCGATTCCATTCCCATTATCATCTTCTTGGAATGGATTGTAAACATTGATACAATTATCACACATGTTGCCTACAGAATCATGATCACCGTCATGATGTCCAACATTTTCAGGTGCTGCCTCCCGACGGCAGATATCACAAGCATCTCCTATGCCGTCATTGTCCTCGTCATTTTGAGTAGGGTTCGCCACAAATGGACAATTGTCAACTTGAATAGTATCATCTACCAAGCCATCACCGTCAGAGTCCGGTACATTTTCATCAAAACCTTCAACCACACATCTGCCGAACCCATCGCCGTCGTAGCAGAGATGTTCACATTCTACTGTTTCTGATTGCCTCTCCCCATTCTCACAGTAATATTCTATCAAGTGACTCGCAGTATCCCCGTTCGGGCCGTAACCTTCTGCGGTAATGCAGCTATCAATATACCCTTGATTATCAAAATTCACTTGCGAACCGATGTGATACACTTGGCCGCCATCAAAATCTCTACAAGTCTGCACACATTCATTATCGACACAACTTTCGTAAGGCGAATCGCATTCGCATGCCTCAACAGGTACACATTCGTTGTCCTGACATGTTTCTCCCTGGGGGCAATTGACCGTTGGATACCGGTACTGTGCTCCGTCACAATAATATTCTTTGATTCTTCCGTCCCGGCAACTATCTCGCCTTGTACGGGTATATTCCCGGTTTGAATTTGAGTATCGGTAGCGTTGCGTTAACACTCCATAATTCGGCAAATCGTTCCCCTCGTCTGTTTCCCCACAGTTAAGGGGGATACGTATACGGACATTATCCAACCATCCTTTACCTGTCAGGGCTTGTTTCTCCTCATCACTACCGGCTAATGCAGCATCCAATTCATCCTCACTCAACCCATCTAATTGCTGTTCTAATTCTTCATCCGACAACTCAGCAGAATCAACTTGTCCACAACCTATAATAAAAAGCACCAGACACAAACTAACAACAATCTCTCTTTTCATTATTTCAAGTAAACATCAGGTGTATAAATACCTTTCGTTCTTCATAACCCTTATAAAAAATCAACCAAAATAGAACAATAATGATTACTCAGAAAGAATTCAAGAGACAGTTACTACACATAACAATTGGACTAGGAACTATTCTCTTCATTTATTTTGACTTACTCAGTCCACTCTCATTATTCTTAATGATTATCATAGGAATTCTCGCTAGCATTATCACAAAAAGGACAAGACTTCCATTCTTCAGTTTCTTTTTGGATAATTTCGAACGCGAAGAACAAATGAAGAAGTTTCCCGGGAAAGGAATGATTTTCTTTTTCATCGGAGTACTATTAGTAATAAAACTCTTTGATAAAAATATTGCACTAGCTTCAATTATGATTTTAACCTTAGGCGATTCAGTAAGTCATCTTTTTGGTGCTCAATTTGGAAAAATCAAGAATATTTTCACCGGTGATAAAAAGAAATTACTCGAGGGAATGATTGCTGGAACCGTTGCTGGAACTCTTGGAGCATTCATTTTTGTTCCTATCACTCAAGCCTTTTTAGCAAGTTTCGCAGCCATGCTCGCTGAAGTAATCAAGATTGATTTGAATGATAAAACGTTGGATGATAATTTGGTTGTTCCATTAGTTGCTGGAACTACAATCATTTTACTCAGAATATATTCACCTCTTTGATCTAAATTCTTTTTTTAAAAGATCATGGAACTTACCACCAGTGTAAAAGACACCATCAGAATACTTGTCAAAATAATAATCTGGCTTGGTACCATTCCAATCATTTTCCTGACCATCTGTTCCTACTCCCACAATGATAGCTTTATCCTGGTCCCATAACTTTTTGTAATGTGCAATTACTGGACCTAATAATTTTCCTGAAGAATCTCTCGTCTTGGTAACAATAACATCGTACTTCCTTTCTAAACAAAGTTTTCTGGCTTCCGTAACGGTTGACGCATGATCATATCGGTCACCAAGTATGTCAATATCTTCCCGGACATGTGCACCAACAATCATACCATGTGCAAGATTTCTATCCCTGCCAGATTCCTCTTCAATTAATAATACTGCTAAATTGAATGACATGCGAGCAACATTCGGCAAGAATTTAAAAACTTTACTCTTTCATTACCATTATTTTTATAAACCAATCAAATATCCTTTGCTAATGCATAAAAAGAAAAAGAAAGATGCGGATGAAAAAGTTGAACTCTTCCCATCCGAAGAACAAGGGATTCTTAACGAGCAGACGACGGAAGAAATTAAAGATAGCATGGAACACGGTGACATTGAAGAAGATGTCTACACAGCTGAAGGACGTGAGCAATTAGAAGAAGATGATGAAATTTCCAACGTTGAGCAAGGATTCATGGAAGGCGCTTCGGGAGCTGGTCAACTTGGTGTCGATGCATTAACAGGAGAACCATTAATGGATATTGAAGATGTTGTTGAGACACAAATTGACGGCAAGAAATATCGATTCGTAAATCAAGAGAACGCGCGAAAATTTAGAGAGAAGAAAAGTCAGGAATAATTATTTCCTAAACTTCTTATTGACTGCATTCTTTGCATTGTTAAATGTCTTACGAACAGCAGTTACGACATCCCAATCTTCCTGAGTTGACGTAATTAATTGACCTGGATATTCCAATTTCATGGTAATGGAATATTTATGTTTCTTTCCATCCTTAGAATATTCTTTCACGTGTAATACTAAATTACCATTATGAACTCCATGTTCTAATTTACCGGCTTCCTGCTCAGCGAGTTTCTGTAAGTTAACTATTTGGTATGGTTCTAAATGGGTATCATGTAACCCCGAAAATGTTATGTTCATTGTTTTCCTCCCTGAAATGCTTGTTGAATGTCAATCATATATTTTCCTTCTTCTAATCTGAATACCAAAGGATCTTTCTTGAACAAATGAACGAGATCTAATTCATACTTTCCAGGTTGTAATATTCTAATCGATTCAAAATCAAGCACGACTGGCTTAATTTCTTCTTTCTGCAATCCAATGATTTCAGAAATATCTTCCTCCATTTGTTCTTTATCATCGGTGGTAAGATTTTGAATAACTTCCTTACTTTCTTCTAAATGTTTTTTCTTGATAAAAAAGAATAATCGTGCTCCACAATCGCAGCCCTTGAGAATTTCTTCTGATCCGTCTGGGTAAAGCGTACTGCAACGAACACATTGGTGTGGCATTCACGAACTCCGGGTGAGTGAATGTCCCGAAAATTTTCAATTTTCGATACATTTACTAATATATCTTAACGCTTCCTTCTTTTCTTCCCGTTAGTTTCACGGGTAAATAATTCAATTTTATCTGGATTTCTCTCTATCCTCTTTACAACAGAGGCCGGACCGATAACTGTCAATCCTTGCCTATCACCAAGCAAAGCGTCAACCACTGAACTTCTGAATCGTTTTAATCCGGATAAATTCTTTCGATCGGGATAAATAACACTCAACTCAATTCCTCTGAAACGACTACCAATTTCTTCCATGGTAATTTCAATCAAATCAGCTTCTTCCTGCTTTTTTAATCGCCCTTCCATGATAACTATTTTATCATTTTTTACAATGTTAATCAACTTATTGACACGTTTTGCACTGCCCAGTGTTTCAATTTCATTGAATGGGACGAATTGAAATGTTACCATCTTTTTTTTTCCTCTTTGTTTAAGTAATTACACAAGCTTAAATAAACTTTCGTAAAAATCGCTCACCCTTTGCCCTTTTTTCGCTGATATTCCAATGACATTGTACTGTGGGAACGCTTTTTCAATTTTATCCACATCAGATTTTTTCAAATCAACCTTATTTGCCGCTACCAATACTGGAATTTTTCTTGCCTGTAAATTTCCCAGGATGGTAATGTTTACCTGTGAATACGGATCTATTGTCGAATCGAGCACAACCACGACAGCATCCATGTTATCTAACCACTTGATGGAATCAATAACTCCTTTCGTTGCTTCCTTTGCTCTTTTCTTCGCAACTTTGGTATCCATTCCCTTCTTAATAAACTGTTCGTAATCAATTCTAGTTGCAATACCAGGCGTGTCCACAAGTGAGAATGTTAATTCCTTTCCCTTTTTATTCTTAATATTAACTTGCTCTTTGATGTTAATTTCACGTGTTTCGTGTTGTAGATGAGAAACAGTTGACATTTCCTCTCCTAACCAATCAAGACAAATTCTATTTGCTAACGTAGATTTCCCACCATTTGGTGGACCGTACAATCCAAGTTTAACATGACTTTTCTTTCTAAACGCTTTGTTAAACAACCGCTTGAAGAACTTTGTAAATTTCTCTGCTACCATCTTTTTACCCTACGTTCGGGAGAAGGATGGAGTACTTAAATGTTTTGAAAATGTGGAATACATTTTCAAGTTTTGAAAATGCAAGATACATTTTCAAGTAGGTTAGATCCTACTTTTTCTTTCCTTTCTTAATATGAAGAATATGATTATGAATCGTCCGTAATTCTTTTTGCATTTGTTGAATCTCTCTTTCTGCCTTCCTATTAATGATGTGATCGTAATTCGCATCGATATGTTCTCTACTGGCTTGTCTATTCGTTGCCATCAGAATAACTGGTGCTTGAATAGCCGCTAGACAGGATAAAGTCAAATTTAACAATATGAATGGAAACGGATCAAAACTTTTGTTTAGAAGTAACCAACTTTGTACTCCCATCCAACCAAAAAGAAATACGATGAATAACAGGATAAAAGTCCAACTTCCACCAAACTTCGCTATTTTATCAGCCGCACGTTCTCCGAGGCTTAACTCTTGCCTGAAAATAGGATGCGCCTTATGTTTCGTTGGATGTTCTCTTTTACTCTTCTTTTTTGGCATTAATGGAATGTTTCTTTTTTGATATATAAAATTTTGGGAGAAATTAGGATTTACTTTCCCGGTATAATGCAAAGAATTGACGGACGGTTCTTTCCAGACGTCCTTTCACTTCGTCTGAATCAAGAATTGCTTTTACTTCATCATGATTTGTAGCATTAGTTCCGTCTTGAGCAATCTTATTGGTTATACAAGAAAAACCAACTGCTCTCATCCCACGATTTCTCGCAACTATTACTTCTGCTGTGGTTGACATTCCAACTGCGTCAGCTTTAAATCCATCTCTAAAAGCAATACATTCGCCTTCGGTTTCATAGGTGGGTCCGGTCACTGCAATGTATGTTCCTTGATGAAGATGTACAGCAAATTCTGAACCAGCCTCTTTCAATATACGAGTAAGTTCAGGATCATACGCACCATTCATCGGCTGGAATCTCCAAATTGGTTCCCCATCATCAACGCGAGTGAAATTGTGCTGTCTTCCCAACAAAGGATTAGGTTGTGCATGAATGTGAGATTTCAAAACCATGATATCTCCAATGTCATACTCCAAATTAAGTCCTCCTGCCGCGTTTGTGACAAAATAATTTGGAACATTGAGCTCAGCTAGAACATGCACCGCGAAAATAGTTTGTAACATTCCTGTATTCATTGGCTCGTCGGCAACTTCATAGAAATGTTTCCGTCCTTGCAATCCAATTATTGGAACACCTTCGAGTTCTCCAATCACTAAATTTCCTTTGTGTCCTTGGACAGTTGTTTGTGGAAAGAAAGGTAATCTATTGTAGGGAATAACTTGCGCATTTTCAATTGAATCAGCTAAATCACCAAGTCCAGATCCTAATACTACACCAAATTCAAAAAATTTTCCATCGGTCAACTCGGTAATACGCGAAGCTGCCATGTGTACCCTTTTCTCATAATTGTCTTGAAATGCCTCAGCTTCCTGTTGTCTTGCTGTCATGATTGCACATAATTTCAATTTGTTTATAACTCTTCTGAAACAATTCCACAACTCTTATATACAAAAACATTCCATGAAATCCCATGATATCGACAATTAAAATAAACACACCGGCACCTTCATTCAGTGCGGAAGCTTTTCATAATAACGAAATTAAAAAGGTTAATTTGCATGATTACCGAGGGAAATGGGTGGTTTTACTATTCTACCCAGCAGATTTTACATTCATCTGTCCGACAGAATTGGGAGAATTTGCAGATAAATATGAAGAATTACAACAGATGGGAGTAGAAGTTCTTTCAGTAAGTACAGACACAGCATTCGTGCATAAAGCATGGCATGATAATTCTGAAACTATTAGAAAGATAAGATATCCAATGATTGCTGATCCAACCGGGAATATTTGCAAAGCTTTCGGAACTTACATTGAAAACGAAGGATTAAGTTTACGAGGAACGTTTATCATTGATCCAGATGGAAATATTAAAGCGTTTGAATTGCATGATAATTCTATTGGAAGAAGTTCAACTGAATTAATCAGAAAGATTAAAGCTGCCCAATTTGTAAAAAATAATCCTGGTAATGTATGTCCAGTTAATTGGGACAGTGGAAAACAAACTCTTCAACCAGGTCTGCATTTGGTTGGAAAGTTGTAGGAAGGTTTTTATTCATTTGATTATTTCAAAGGAAAATAAAAATAATAATAAAGACCTGAGGGCAGGACGCTAACACAGGCCTGAAGATTAGCAACCCAATGCTCAATTATTATTTTTTAAAGAGAAATTGATGATTACCAAAAAAGAAGTAGGAAAAGCACTTTCACTGATTGGAATTGTATTGGGCACCACGGTGATTGTATTGGTAATTCAGAGATTCATTCACGGTTAATGGAGGTATAAAATGTATGAACAAAAAGATTTTTCACATTTATTAGGAACACCAGGTTTCAGCGATAAATTACTACAAAACCATTTCAAACTGTATGCTGGGTATGTAACGAATACGAATAAACTAACTGGAACGTTAAAAACAATGATTCAAGAAGGCAAAACTGCAACACCAGAATTCGCTGAGTTGAAGAGACGGTTTGGTTGGGAATTCAATGGTATGCGATTGCACGAATTATATTTTGAAAATATGAGTAAAGACAAAAAAACATTACCAGAAGATTCTCTTTTAGCTCAACAAATGGCTAAGAGTCTAGGTTCTGTCCAGGCGCGCATGGATACTTTTGTTTCTGTTGGAAGTATGAGGGGAATTGGATGGGTTGTAATGTATTATGACCCTGTTGCAAAGAAATTATTCTGCCAGTGGATCAATGAACATGATGCTGGTCATCTTGCTGGTGCAGTTCCACTTCTAGTAATGGATGTGTTTGAACATGCGTTTATCACTGATTACGGTTTGAATAAAGCTGAGTATATCAAAGCGTTTGTTAACGCTATTGATTGGGATGTTGTAAGGAAAAGGTTTGGAGAAGCATAAAAACAATTATAAACCCCAAATTATTACTTCACACCAGGTGATATCATGATTACAATTTATACTAAACAATCCTGTCCATGGTGCCAAAAAACTAAAGAATTCTTCAAAGCTAATAATGTAAAATATAAAGAAAAGGATGTTGAGAAAGACGAAAAAGCAGCTAAAGAAATGTTTGAACTTTCAGGTCAGCCTGGTGTGCCTGTGATAAACACTGGTGATGAAATCATTGTCGGTTTTGATGAGGCAGCCTTAAAGGAGGCAATTAAAAAATGAAACTGTTTATCGATTCTGCGGATTATGAAGAAATTAAACAAGCGTACGACTGGGGTATCGCAGATGGCGTCACCACAAACCCAAGTTTAATGAAGAAAGCTGTTTCAAAGATGAAAACGAATTGGAATGATTACATTAAGAAAATTCTAAGAAGGGCTAAAGGAACTCCAGTAAGTTTGGAAGTAACAAGTACTGATGCAACTGGAATGATAGCTGAAGGGAAACAATTGTACAAAATATTTAACAAAGTTGCAAAAAATGTTGTTATTAAAATTCCTGTGAATCCAGCATTGAAAGAGAAAGATAGTACACATTTTGATGGAATTACTGCCATACGTGCTTTAACAAGGTCGAAAATACCTGTCAATTGCACATTAGTCTTTACACCAGAACAAGCACTTTTGGCAGCGAAAGCAGGAGCTTCGTTTGTCAGTCCATTCGCAGGCCGAATTGATGATCTGTTACGGGAAGATTGCGGAACCAAATTTAAGAAGTGGGATTACTACCCTGCTCAGGGTCATGCTGGGGAGAAGATTGTGTATAATGATAATGGTATCATTTCCGGAATTGATTTGGTTGACAAATGTGTACGTGTGCTAAAACAGTATAACATGAATACTCAGGTACTTGCTGCATCTGTGAGGAATGTTCGTCAAGTTCGTGAATCTGCCATTGTGGGTGCCGACATTGCAACTATTCCATTGACTGTAATGAAGGATTTGATTGCGCATCCGAAAACTTTTGACGGAATGGCAAAATTCAACAAAGATGTTGTTGTTGATTACGCAAAATTGACACATAAGGAAAGTTTATCAAGACGCCTGGGTGTTTCAGTGAAATGGAAATAAACAGCATCAGGCAACTATTGACTCTGCAAAGAAATTATACTTCAATTCTTCAAATGCAAACAGGATTTCATACGTCTGGATGACATCATCAAACTTTTCTTTAATCTCATTAATAACATCATGGAACTCTTCTAAATTTTTGGTAATAACGTATATCAAATGATTATGATACCCAACTGTTTTCGTTGCCCATAATATTGACTTACTATCTCGTAGCACTTGTTCAAATGCGGAAGAGGGAGATATTTTC
The DNA here is from genome assembly GCA_002687775.1 of Nanobdellota archaeon. The sequence goes on along the minus strand of NZBF01000016.1, from coordinate 31,116 downwards.
AACAACACAGAATTAATGCTTAATCCTAATGCAGAGTAATTAATAATTGGTCGGTAATCTCGAATTACACCAGAACTTTCCAGATTTTTAATTCGGTAGGTAATAGTATCCTTTGAAACGGAGAACTTTCTAGCTAAAGCAGTATTACTCACTCTTGCATCCCGTGATAAACTTAGAAGGATATTTCTATCAAGTGCGTCCACTTTTTTTTCTTTTTCAGCAACCTTTGCAGAACTAAATTGTTTTTTTCCAATACCAAGTATAAAGAAATTTAACAAATTCAATAGAAATTATGTGATCTCTTAATCTTTATATTACTTTTGAAAATTTGGGAAGTTTTCAAAGCGCCGGCAAGCAAAGCTTTCTCCTGCTTTTGAAAAAATATTTAAATATAATCAAACATACGAACTATCATGATAACACTCTATCAATTTGAACACTGCCCGTACTGTCAGAAAGTTCGTGTAGCTTTGGACAAAAAGAATTTGGAATATGAAACTGTTGAAGTTCCTAATGACCGGTTTGATCCTGTAAGGAAAGAATTATTAGAAAAATCTGGCGTTCCTACTGTTCCTGTTATTGACATTGACGGAAAATTTATTGGGGAATCAGCAGATATTATAGAATATATTGAAGAACATTTATAATTATTTCAATTTACTCTTAACCGCCTTATCAGAAATAATAGCTGAATTTCCAGTAGGATCTTCAATGATAATTTTTAATTTTTCTTTTCCAAAAATTACCTTGTTCAATTTCTTAATCAAATTCTTTGCTTTCTTCCGATCAGACTTTTCATCCTCACTTTCAGCTGCAGCTTGAATGATAGCTTTGACTTTCTCAATCAATCCTTCAACATTGGTGATATATCCTTCAGAAGCAGGACCTGGATCTTGCGTAATAACATGCGGGATTTTTATACTTGCATTTCCTGACTTCACAATTCGAATGTTTAAGTCATCTTCGGAACTGACTTCTAATGTATATTTTGCTGGTTCTTTTGGTTGAGCAGGTTCAATGTCTCCTTTGTGATAGTTGCAACTTGAACAACTCATTGAGAACATGAATACGTGTCCAAAGTGAGGAACTTCCATTTCTTCTTCTCGTAATGTTAACGTTTTCTCGTTACAAATTGGGCACGGTTGGCCGCCTAGTTCATCCATTTTGTAAGAATTGCCTTTTTATTTTATATACTTTTTGGATTTTATAGTTATGAAACATCTAAATTTTCAAATCCTCAACTAGTTTTGGGTTGCAATAAATATTTAAAGCATGAGGATTACGAAAATTCATGGGTTCTTATTGGGATGTTGACAAAGAAAGTTTACCGAGAGTTTTTGAGGATGAACTATGGAATGGTAAGCGTATGGTTCGTGCGTACATTGCTCTTGATGATTTAAATCGTGGTCCAGCGCTTGGTGGTTGTCGCATAAAGATATATCCCTCTGCCTTTGAAGCGAGAAAAAATGCGCAGGAATTGGCTCATGGCATGACGTACAAATCTGCATTAGCTGATGTTCCTTATGGTGGTGGAAAATCTGTTATCTTTGCTGACTCTCGGAGTGAAGTTCACACAAATACTACTGACCCTGAAACATTAGAAGACCGGGTAGTTCTTTCTGAGGATGGTCAAATGTTACTTCAATCATTTGCAAAAATGGTTAATAGGTTGAATGGTCGATACATTACAGCGGAGGATGTAGGAACGGGAACTGATGACATGGATTATTTATCACATTTCACGGATCATGTTGTTGGTTTATCAGCACATAGCGGAAATCCTTCACCAGTGACTGCATTTGGAGTGTATCAATCTCTTAAAGCATCGCTAAAAGATTGGGGCATATCATCATTTGAAGGATTGCGATTTGCATTGAAAGGTGCAGGAAGCGTTGCCAGTTATTTGGTATTTGGATTTCCAGATGAGCCAATTTATAACTCCGTTCGGGCGGAATTTCCAGGACTTATTCACTTGGATCCAGAAGTCATTTTTTATCATGATAAAGCTGGTGATCGCGCAGATAAATTTAAAGATAGAGCGCGAGAACTTGGATTAAACAAAAAACTACAGCGTCGGTCAGATGAGCGGTTATTTGGGACTGATGATGGTGATAATAGAACAGGAATAGATGTGTTTATTCCAGCAGCTGCGAGACATAGTGCAGGCACCAAATATCTCTCTCAATTAGTCGAGTCAGGTTGCAAAATAATTTGTGGTCCTGAAAATAATCAGTTAACGAATCCAGAAATCGATGCAGCAGCACTCCATGACGCTGGCATTACTTGGGTTCCTGACTATGCAGCTAATGCTGGCGGACTTATCAACGTTCACTTTGGCCATCTTGCAAGACGTCAAGGAACAACATTTGATCACGAGGCAGCATTCTCTAAGGCAAGGGATATTGGGAACACTGTTAGTGAAATTTTACAACGTTCTAAAGAGACGGGTCAAAATACGCGTTCGATTTCTAATGCCATGGCTGAGGAACGTATAAAATCTGCTTCCAACGGTTAATTTTATAAAGAAATTCACTTCTTAACACATTTGTGCGCCGGTAGTTTAATGGCTAGAATCCCGGCCTTCCAAAAGGTCAGTGGTTAATGACTGCTCACTTTGATGTGAGCCGGTGATCCGGGAGATGTGAACGTTGTTTACGTCCGGATATTCGAATCCCGGCCGGCGCATGTCTTTTCTAGAACCATTGATGTTCAGATAGTTAATGAATTCTTTTTATCTGAAAAATGCAGTAAATAAGAAAGTATTTAAACTACGAAATTATCTTTCAATTAAATGGTAGAGGTGACTGCATTGTCAGATAACATATTTATCCTCAAGGATTTCTTTACTACTCCGTCAGTCGCTTTTCAGAAAATTAACGAAAATGGCAAGGCATTTTTGCCCGGAGCTTTGGGGATTATTTTTATTCTCAGTCTTTTTGGATTTATGGATGGAGTGACAGTTAATTCTCTGTTTACGTTTGTGTGGCATATTGGGTCCACTTTTGTCGTAGCAGCCCTTGTATCCTACTTTGGGAGAAGTATTTATGGTGGGAGGGGTAACTATTGGGGTATATTCAGTTGTCTGGGCTATACACATATTTTTACTATTTTTAGCAAATTCCTTGGATTAATACCGGGTGTAAGTGGGTTTATCCTTCTACCACTGGCTTTGATTACTTTAGTTCTTATTATCTATTTCAGATTGAAAGCAGTGAGTGTTTCTCATGGTATCACTATGGGTCAGTCTTTTTCCACCTTGTTGATTTCGGGAATTGTCCTTTTCCCGGTTGAACTCGGTTTGCATTTTTTTCTTGAAGGATCATCTAGCAATATTGCAGGAAATGCTGCTAAACTAATTCTTAAGTAAATACGTAATGTTCTTCTATTCCATCACTTTTTTAAATCCCAACAAAAAGATTTCAGCAATGAAAGAAGTCACAGTGGTTGGTGGAGGTACGGGAAGCCACACAATTCTAAAGGGATTGAAAAGATATACGGAAAATGACATATCTCTGAATGCTATAGTTAACACATTTGATTCTGGTGGAAGTACTGGTCAACTTAGAGATGAATTAGGTATTCTACCACCTGGCGATTTGAGAAGATGTTTAATTGCACTAGCAGATGATGATCCTGAGGAAGATGATCAAGAAAATGTCATGCGAACATTGTTTCAGTATCGTTTCGAAAATGGTGTTGCAGAACACTCAATTGGAAATCTAATCTTAGCTGCAGCGGAAGGTATTTGGGGCAAAGGCACCGGTATTGGCAAATTATCAAAAATACTTCGACTAAAAGGTGGTGCTTATCCTGTATCATTTGATAATGCTATGTTATGTGCACGGTTAACTGACGGCAAAGTGATTGAAGGGGAATCCAAAATTGACATCGCTGAATATGAAAGAGCACCGATTAATTATGTATATTTACAACCATCTGCACAAGTAAATCCTAAAGCAGCAGAGAAATTAAGAAATGCAGACATCCTTGTGGTTGGTCCAGGTGATTTATACACAAGTGTGATACCAAATTTATTAGTAAATGGGGTTCCTGAAGCTATTGCGTCAAGCACAGCAAAAATTGTTTATGTTTGTAATATGATGACGAAACACGGTGAAACAGATAGATATCCTACGAGTAAATTCGTGTCAACTATTGAACATTATCTTGGACAATCAGTAAACTATGTTGTGTGTAATGAAAACAGTTTAGATTCTGAATCCTTAGCAAGATATGCAGAAGAAAAATCCTATCCTGTTGTAAATGATTTAACAGGCGACCATGTTTTTATAGAACAAATGCGTCAAGATGGAAGATTCATTCGACATGATCGGGACGTTCTTGGTCGCTTAATAACAGAATTATCATAACGATACTTTTTTATAGCTAAAAGATTTACTTTTGTTAGCCCATCAGGGTCGAAAGAAGTGGTTAGACTGTAAAATCCAATTGGTTAACGGTTGTTGTAAAACCATACTCGAAAGACTTGATGGGTTATTTTCTATAACATATGGATACATTAAAATCATGTCTTGGATCTCCCCAGTACACAGAACTTTCGTAAGTAAAGTGGGGTGTTTCCCTTCCAATCTTTCCATGAACATGCTGGAATGTAAGTAGTACTCCACCTGGTTTGAGCATACGGTAATTTCTCACCGTGGACTCAATGAGATCAAGAGCAACTCCATCTTCGTTTTTTTCTTCTTCAAGGAATGGCGCAAGGCTAACTTCTGCCAAACCACTTTTAATGTATAAAACGTCTACTGAATTATCTTCAAACGGAGCATCGGCTCGATCCATTGCTAGGAACTCACAGTTACTTAATGCATACTTGTCAGCAAGCTCTTTCGCAATATCAATGAGAACATCAGAAATATCAATTCCAATAAATCGTTTATCTGGGAATAATCTTGCTAGTGCCGTCATATGCAGGCCAGAACCACAACCATTGTCAACAATAACTCTATCATCTTCTTCCACGCTATCTGCAATCATTTCCAAGAACTGGGCTCCCTCCTCAACATTTGAATAACCAACAAAAGCTGCCTCTCGCTTACCCATCCAATTAAATAATTTTTTATATTCTTGTGCAACTTCTCGCCGGACTTTTTCTCTGTCAGTTTGTGCTAATTTTTTATAATAGCGAGAATCAAATTTCCTAGCACTACGCCCCATGTATCGGTTATAATCATGCATCATTTCTCCAAAATCTTCAAAGGGCATAATGTCTTTCAGTTCCTCTTGGAAGAATTCTCTGATTGTTTCTCTATGCAAACTTACTGGCAGTTCATCAAATGGTTCTCCATCATACGTACCAAATGTTTTCATACAATTATTTTTAATATATTTCTTTATAAATGTTATTCTTATACTACTATCAAATAACAAAAAGATTTATAAACAAGTATACTCCACTATATAGATTATGACGTTAAATGTTATTGTTAATAATATGATTGGAGTTGACAGTGAAGTTGGTCTCGGTCAGGCTCGTAGTTCGGATGATGCAGAAAAAAGTATTCTTCTCAAGGCCGACGATTATCATGGCGTTCTTGTTGGAAATGGGAGTGGTGTCGTTGTTACTGACGCCATGGATTTTGTTGGAAATTCCAATGCGGCTACTTTTCAAGGTCTTATTGATGAATTGGAAAGAGATCAACAGGTTAAACACGAGATTAGATACCAGAGGCAGCTTGGTCAGATTCAAACAGGAATAGAAACTAAATATCGAATGATTTCAGACCCCGCAAAACGTGAAGAATTGACTTCTAGGGAATTTTCTCAGGCGGTAGATCAATTCAATGGTCAAGTTCGTGACGCTGTTCGACATGGGGTAGGTTCATTACACATTCTAGGATATGACAAAAAAGCACAATCATTTTCAAAATTTCAATTGCCTGATCATCGCGGAGCTGTGATGGGCAAATTAGATATTGTCTCCGCTTTCGCGGACGGAACTGGTGGAGATTTGGCTGGTGCCTACCTTGCGACTCAGGTTTCAGGAATGGATTGGGATCAGATAAAACCAGAACAGACGTTCTATTTCATTTCACTCGCTTGCGCTGCCGCGACGGCTAATGCGGGAGTGGGAGGATTCATGAGCATTGCAGAAGTGACCAAAGATGGAGTTTCATACATAGATCCCATTCAAGTTAATGCAGCTGTTCGCGTTGCCAGTAAGCAAATAGCTGGTGTTATTGGCAAGGGGGAAGCAATGGATATGGTGGCAGATCTTTATTCAGGAAAGAGCAATTACAAGAACATTGCCATGGAGCTTGATATCACCGAATCCGATTTAAAATATGCTCCTACACACTTGCATCAAGATGTATCCAAATTTAATCGTCAAATGGCAGTCAATGGCAAAACTGAACCAGAAGCTTAATTAACTTCAAAATATTTCTATGATTATGAAAAAGAGGGAAACAGTAATTATCTTTAGTGCACACTCAGACGATTTTGTCATTGGTGCTGGTGGGACGATTGCTAAATACTCTGAAGAGGGAAAAAAAGTTCTTGTGTTTGTCATGTCCTACGGTGAGAAATCACATCCGTGGATGAAAGATAATGTTACCAAAAAGTTTAGAAGTGAGGAAGCGTTCAAAGCAAGTGAAGTACTGGGATGCACTACAACTTTCTTTAACTTGAAAGAGTTTGATTTTAAAGAGGAAGCAAAACGAAAAAGACTTATTAAGAAAATAAAAGAAATTGTTATTACTGAGAAACCCTCGAAAATATTTACTCATTCTGATGAGGATCCACATCCTGATCATAGAGCAACACATTTATTGACCCTGGATGTTTTCGATTTGTTGAAGAAGAAACCGGATGTCTACATTTATTCAATTTGGAATCCTGTTTCAATGAAAACGTTGGATGTTCCAAAAATGTATGTGGACATTTCATCAACATTTAAGAAAAAATTGCAGGCATTAAAACTTTTCCGTAGTCAGTATCAAGCTATTTTACCACTCTCTTTGCAGACGTTATTTAGAAATTTGAAAGCAGGATTAAAGATTAAGAAGAAAATGGGTGAGGAGTTTTATAAGATAAAGTGAGACCAAAAATTTTGCTAGTTGCGGACACCTATCATCCTAAAGTAGATGGAACACTTCGATTCATTGAAGAGTTCATTCCACGTGCTAAAGATTTCGCTGTATCTTTGCTTGTTCCAAATTATGGGAAAAGAAAACATAGGGTGGATGTTGAAAAGATAACATTTCTAGACAATTCTCGATTCATTAAACTCTCTGGTTATCATGTCATGAAATTATCGTGGAAGAATGTTAAAAAAATAAGGGAAGCGATTAGAGAAAATGATATTATTTTTGTGCAAGGACCAGCCCTTATTAGTTATCTTGCGATGTATTATGGTAGGATACTGAAAAAGAAAACAGTCACTTATGTTCATGTTATTACTTGGGAACTCTATGAAAAATTCTTACCGCCATTAATAAACAAACTTTTCCACGGCATTATCAAGAGAGTTTCCATTTGGTTATTTAATCTGTGCGATCTCGTATTAGTACCCTACAGAGGTTTACAACGTGATTTAAAAAAATCAGGCATATCCACTCCAATGCAAATAGCTCGTCTTGGCGTAGATATTAACCGCTTTTCACCGGAGAAAAATAAAGAAGCGATGAAACAGAAACTAAAAATTAAACAAGGAACATTTGTCGTTGGCTATGTTGGAAGAATTTCAAAAGAAAAGAATGTTGACGTTCTAGTTGACGCCTTCGCAAGAATAGACGTGCCCAATAAACTACTCTTATTAGTAGGTGATGGTGACACAAAACATTACACCAATTATGAACATATCAAAATAACTGGTTTCGTTGATAATGTGCAAGATTATCTTAAAACCATGGATATTTTTGTGATGCCCAGTTTAACTGAAACAACGTCACTGGCAACTTTGGAAGCCATGTCAACTGGTTTACCTGTTGTTGTTACGCAAGTTGGTATGATGAAGGAATACATTTCCAGAAATTTTAATGGTCTTTTTTTCCCAAGAGACAACCCAGCTATCCTCTCATTGAAATTGGAAAAATTATACAAAGATGAAATATTACGGCGTAAATTAGGTAAGCAAGCAAGAAGAACAGTTGCGTATTCTTTCTCTTGGGAACGATCGATTAACAAGATAAAGCGAATTTTGAAGAAGTTGGAATAGGTATATTCCTATGGTCTCAAAAACATAGGATGTATATACAATAATTTTAAAAATAGACTATGTGGTTTTCGAAGGTAATGGAAGAAGATCAAACAAGTGAGGAAGCACCCGAAGATGCAATTGACCAAGCATTTATGCGAGGCTATGACGAAGAAGAAGAAATCAACGAATGCTCTGAATGTGGCGAGTTTGTAAAAGGCGAACCTGTCCAGCGAACGGTGGACGGAGAAAAGTTTGGGTTCTGCTCCAGAGATTGTGCTGTTGACTTTCAGGACGGAATGTCGTAAATCTTATATTTCTTAAGCACTATTACTATGTATTTTCTAGAGTAAATTCTTTTAAAGAAACACAATAAATAGAGTGTTGAATAGGTATATTACAATGTCATTAAAAACTCTTTGGAGGAATAATTGGATTCGACGTGGAATTGTCTATCCGATAGCAGCCGCTGGAGTCGCAGTAGCATTAGCGTATGGCGCATACAAAGTTGAAAAAGAAACTGGTATTTTGCAGCAGAAAGTTGCTGAGTATGTTTCCTCTGAAGCTACTAATCAAACGCAAGGCCGATTATGGCAGGATTACAATGAATATTCTCAGTTTACTGCAAAAGTTACTAATGCCGAAAATCCACAAAGAGTTTCTGAGGGGGATTTTCCTGATTTGTCAATTTTTGACCACTTTCCTTTTGTCCGTGATAATCGTGTTACAATAAAGTCAAGTGACGGAGTAACACTGGTAGATAGAGTTAGTAGAATTTATGTAAGAAAAGAAGACATTCCTGATCACGTGCAATGGGCCTTCTTAGTAAAAGAAGATCAAGATTTCAAAAATCATCATGGAATTAATCTTTGGGGAAAGGTTCGAGCAACAAAAATCAATTTGGAGCAGGGAAAACTGCGCACTGCAGGAAGTGGCATCACCGAGCAACTAGCAAAGATGGTCATGGCTCAACAGGGAAAAATGCCTCTTCGTGGTGGATATGATGGTGTCGTACAGAAATTGAAGGAGATGGCATACGCTACAGCCATTGAAGGGAAATTTGCTGAGAAATATGGTGAACATGCGAAAGATGAAATATTTGCCACTTACCTCAATATGACATATTTCGGAAACGGTAATTATGGCATTGGCATGGCCGCGAAAAATTATTTTGGTAAACATGTTAGTCAACTAAGTCCACCTCAAGCACTGTTCTTATCCTTGTTACCGAGAAACCCAGCTACAAATCCAACCAATGATGAAAATTTTACAAAATTGTGGCATGCTCAGGGAGAAGTCATTACAACGTTATACAAACGTGGAGTAATCAGCAAGGCAAAAAGGGATGAGCTGGGTAAATGGAGATCAGTTGATATTATGGAACAAGTACCAAACAAACAGAAACTTCCCTCAGCTCTTGGAACGTTTTATGCAGAGATGAAAGAGAAAGATATCGACCTTGTGAAAATAGTCACTGATCCTAATCCACCGTTTGGTTTTGAAGCCGAGTTAACAGCCTCAATGAGGATGACGCGTGATTTCCAGAAGTCAGTTACCAAAGGATTCAAGCATAAGACTGCCCAATATGGTGGTACGATTGTGAATCAAAATGGGGACATTGTAGCCGTACTTGGTCAAAGAAATAATAAAGTTTGGTCAAACTTTAATTACGCAACCAGGCCGAATGAAGGTCTCGCGTCAACAATGAAAACTATTCTGCTAGCCATTGGGATTCAAGAGCGAATAGTGAGCAGATATTCAACGTTTAATGATACTTGTGAAGATCTCCGTGATTGGTGCCCTCGTAATCATGATAGAATTCAGGGAAGGGAAATGACACTTGAGCAAGCTTTAAAAAATTCCAATAATCGAATATACACAAAATTGTATAAGAAAATTAAGGCAAAAATTGGTGTTGAGGGATTTGCTGATTATATGGGTAAGCTTGGCTTTGATAGGGAATCCTTCTTAGAAGCAGCGAAGCTTGGGCCTGCTGTTGCTTTGGGTGCTCGCGGTGGTTCACCTACAGATTTAGCCAGTGCGTATGCTGCGCTAGCCACAGGAAATTATCAGCAGCCAAGTGTTATCAACTCATTCAAAGTTGGTGATGTAGAACTCAATTTGGAAGAACAAGTATCACAGGTATTTAGCTCATCGACAGTGAGGGAAGTAAAAACAGCATTAGGAAAAATAGGTCAAAATTACGCGCCAAGTCAAAATGTCTACATAGGTATTAAGACCGGAACTGCAAGCAAAGCAACTCATTTATTCCTTGCTGGTTATTTCATGCCCAGGGTCAATAATCACGACACATACTCTGTAGCAATGTTAGCCGTGCCTAAGGGAAGAAAGAGAAGTCTTGGACGGAATGCGTATGCTTCAACCGTCTTGGGACCTATCATGAAGGAATTTATTAAAAGATTTTCACGACGAACTCCAGGTCTTACTGTTGATGAAGCTGCCGATTTCGCTGAGGAACAAGAGAGGGAGCAATGCCGTGAGACATTCTATGAAACAACAAATCTTGATGGACTTGCCTCTGAGTACAGAGGATTGAGAGAGGCAAATAATGCAGACGCTCTACAAACTGCACTGACGGATGCCACTGCATGCCGTGGATTTTATGAAGCAGACCAAAACGGAAATACTTTCTTTGAGTTAGTAAGAGGAATGGCCGCACATGAATTATCCGAATTATATGAGGATAGATTGTATTCGGGTTTACTGGGCAGGTGGGGATGGAGTTCTGAAGATCGTCAGAATTCTCGCCAAAAATGGAATTATGAATCTATCGCTGAACGCGCCTTTGATAACGTAAGATGGAGTGGTAACGAGAAATTCAGAAAAATGGCAAGGAAGTATTAATTGAACGACTTTTCAATCTTTTTCAAATTCCAGCAATTCAAAATATCTTTCTTTTCCAATCCTCCTCTTCTTGCAGTAATGACACCGTATTTCACCAATTCCAATTCTTCTTTAGAATGAGCGTCGGATCCAATTGAAAAATGACATTTCCTTTGCTTTGCCATGCGAACATGAGTAGCATGTAAATCCATTCTTCCCGGTTGTCCGTTGATTTCTAAGAAAATGTTTCTTTCTTTACATACATCAGCAATTTTCTCCATGTTCAATGCAACTGGTTCACGTACGTTAATTCTTCTCGCTGTTGGATGAGCAAAAATATGGAATGGATAATTCTCCATTGCTGAGATGACTCGGTTGGTCATCTCTTTCTCAGACATCTTAAATGCAGAATGAATACTTCCTAAGACCACGTCTAATTTCTTTAACACATCTTTATCCATTGCTAATTTACCATTTTTTAAAATGTCAACTTCAGCTCCTGCAAATATTTTGATTGATGAGGATTTATTTAATTTTTCAATTTCTTTGATTTGTTTTAATAATCTTTTTCTATCAAGTGGATTGGCTACACCAATGTTACCAACGTGATCGGTAATGGTCAAATGTTTCCAACCGAGAGATTCAGCTTTCTCAACCATCTCTGGAATGCTGTGAGCACCATCACTCCAATTTGTCTGTATTTGGAAATCTCCTTTGACATCTTTCAGTTCAACTAAATGAGGAAGTTTATTTCTTCGTGCCAATTCAATTTCTCCGACATTCTCGCGTAATTCTGGTGGAATCCATTTTAAGCCCAGTTTTTTGTACACCACCTCTTCACTTCTTGCTCCTATTCTTTTCTTATCTTTCAATCCGGCTAATCCGTATTCATTTAATGTTAACCCTTTCTTCAATGCAATTTTTCTCAATTGGATGTTATGCATTTTGCTTCCAGTGAAATACATCAATGCAGCGCCAAAAGCATCACCTTTCACAACTCGTATGTCAACATCTAATCCGTTATCTAATCGAATGGAACTTCTCGTAGAACCTTTTGCAAGAACTTTTTTCACATCTTTCATTGAAGTAAAGAAATCCATAACCTCTTTTTGATTATTTGAAATGGTTAGAATATCTAGGTCTCCCACTGTTTCCCTTCCTCTTCGAAATGATCCAGCAATCTCAACTTGTTTCACAGATTTCAATTGCGATAAACGTTCTTTAAGTTCATCAGCGATTGGATACGCATGTCCAAGCAACATTCTATTTGGTCTACTTTTCACCACATCAATTTCATGAATAAGGTTGTCTTGAAACTTTTTTCCTAAACCCTTTATGGATTCAATTTTTCCTCTTTTTGCTGCTTTTTTCAAGTCATCCAAATTCTTCACTTTCAATTTCATGTACAGTAATTTAATCGTCTTCGGTCCTAAACCCTGTACTTTATTTAACGATTCTAAATCAATGGGAACTTCTTTGCGCAACTTTTTCAATTCTTTCATTGAACCGGTTTCAAAGAATTCAGTAATGAGTTTTGAGATACCTTTCCCCACAGAGGGAATGTCAAGCAACTTGTCTTGTTTGAAATAATCTTCAATGTCATCACTCATGCTCTCGATAGTTAGCGCTGCTTTGTGGAAAGCACGTGGTTTAAATGGAATCTCTTTTAACTCTAGAATATCTCCAATTTCTCGTAGCAATTTTGCCACTTCAATATTCTTCATAGCAGAAGGTTACTTTGTAAATATAAAAAATGTTCGATACTAAACTGTTTCTACAGAATCCAATCGCCACCAGCCACGGTAATTTGCTGGCATATTATCAGGTTGATGATTCCCACCTATAGTAATTTTATCATCTGGAATACTTATAGTACCGGTATATTGAATACCACGCATTGGCAAAAGAATATGTGTGGCAGCATCTTCTCGAAATTCAGTTCCATATAATTTCATAAATCCGATTTCAGCACCACTTGGCATTGACTGCATTCTCCCAACCATCCGTGATTGACCAAAATGATCATTCCCTTTTGCAAGAAAAAATCCAGTTTCTTGATCATAATCCATTATTTTCATCCAGGTTTCAAAGAGACCATTATTAGTCTCATGTTGACTTAACCGTTCCTGATAAATATCTGGATGTTGTTCTTTAAGTTCATCCATTTCCCTTTCAGCAACCTGTACAAATCGAGGCAATCTCTGAAATTGTCCAGTAAATTCTAGTCCAACCAGTTTATCAGCAATATTAGCAACACTTCTCATGAAATTTTGAATAAAATAAAGTATTTAAGACTTATGGAATTACTTACATCGATATCTATTTAAACAATTCCAAACTCCTCATATGATGTCAAAAACAATCGTTGAATATAATCGAGAGAAATGTATTGGAGCATCAAGTTGCGTCGCTGTACATCCGGATAGATGGAGTTTGGATGATGAAGCAAAGGCTGTATTAAAGGATGCAACAATTGACGGCGATACTCATACTTTGGAAATAGAAGATTCTGAATTAGAGCAACAAAAAATGGCTGCTGAATCTTGTCCAGTTCGTGTGATCTTACTCAAAAGAGATGGGAAAGTATTCCATCCGGAAGACATGGTGAAATAAAATGTACATCGACACTCACGCCCATTTAATGCATAAACTCTTTGAAGGAAAACTTGACAACATTATAAAAAATGCGAAGAAAGCTGGCGTAGGTGCAATTATCTGCTCTGGGGTAAATCATCCTACGAATGAAGAAGTTCTTGCAATGGCTAAAAAGTATGACATTGTGAAAGCTTGCTTAGGTGCTTATCCAATTGACCTATTAGGAAAAGTTGAATCGGAGGATGAAACAGGATTAACGAGGCAAATTGAACCTATTGATTTAGATAAAGAATTTGAATTTATGAAGAAGAATAAAAAAGATATAGTTGGAATAGGCGAGGTAGGACTTGATTACAAATGGTCAACGGAAGAAAGTGAACAAAAAAAGCAGAGAGAAAATTTGCAGCGATTAATTGATTTTACTGAAAAATTGAAAAAACCAATTGTTATTCATTCGCGACGAGCAGAGAAAGATTGCGTAGATATACTTGAATCTTCTAATTTGAAAAAAGTGCAACTGCATTGTTTTGAAGGAAATAAGAAATTAATCAAACGTGCGGCTGACCTTGGTTATTACTTCTCGATTCCTGCACACGTCACTCGATTAGAACATTTCCAGATGATGAGTCAAATTGTTGACATAAAACAGTTACTTACTGAAACCGATGCACCGTGGTTATCTCCGGTACCGAGAACACTTAATGAACCAGCAAATGTTGTTGGAAGTGTAAAAATTATAGCTGATTTAAAGAAAATTCCAGTGAAAGAGGCAAGGGATCAAATTTGGAAAAATGCGCAGAAATTGTTTTTCTAAGACATAAAGCTTTTATACTATAAAATCCTCAACTTCTTATGAAAGATTCTGCCATTGGATGGACTGATGACACGGTTAACTTTTGGATGAGTTGTGATAAAATTTCCGAGGGATGTAAATTTTGCTATATGTATCGGGACATGGGTAGAACCGCGTATGATCCTTACGAAGTCGTCAGGACAAGTGATCAAACATTCTTCCAGGCAATGAAATGGACCAAGAAAAAGCGACGCATTTTTACTTGTAGCTGGAGTGATTTCTTCCATGAAAAAGCTGATGATTGGCGGGAGGAAGCCTGGGATGTTACTCAAGCAGCAAGAACTAAGAAAGGAGAAAAACACATTTGGCAAATTCTTACAAAACGTCCGGAACGTATGTTAGAATGTCTACCAGAGGATTGGGAGAAGGGATATGATAATATCTGGTTAGGTGTCTCAATAGAAAACCAAGAAAGATCTTCCCGTATTGACGAATTATTTTTGGTTCCCGCGGCAGTTCACTGGCTCAGCATTGAACCGATAATTGGTCCTGTTGAAGGTATTGATTATACTGGTATTGAATGGGTTGTTGTAGGTGGCGAAAGTGGTAATGAAACTGGGAAATATAAATATCGTCCTTGTGAGTTGGAGTGGATCGAAAAGGTTGTGGAGGAAGCCCATTCATACGGTGTTCCTGTTTTTGTCAAGCAACTTGGTACTCATTTGTCCAAAAAAATGGGACTTAAAGATCGTCATGGAACAAAAATGGAAGAGTGGCCTGAGCATCTGCGTTTTCAGGAATATCCAGGTGACGTCGTTGCTCAGGCTCCAAATAAATATTCACTTGATGGCTTACTTCCTTCCGTGATCAACATCAATGTCTTGGAAAATTGTGTGAAAAATGGAAAGTATCACAGTGGGTTATTTTCACCTGACAAGAAAAAAGCGGCCATGGATGTAAGAAAAGTAAGTTTTGCAGAAATAAATAGAAGTGTTGCATTAGCAATCGGTCTTTACTTAGATAGCCACCCGGCAATTACTGAGGATGCGATTGCCCAAAAAGTTGCAGATATTTGTAACGAGCAACGTGTTGTTATGAAAGGATATAGGTCGGAAGAATTCAAGAAGCGGGTTTTTAATCCAACACTTAATGGTGTTCCATCTCTGCTACAGATACTCAATGAATCTGGAATTCACACTGGGCAAGTTCGGGATTTCTGTATGGGAGATGTCTACAAACTTGATGGTTCCTATGGCACAGAACAAATCTTTTACAAAGATCCAAGACGAGCGGAAATTCATGTCATGGAAAAATTCTTATCTGTACGTTAGATGCTCTGTGTATTGGCGCCCTGACGACAGTAACATTTCATATAATTCCAGTCGTCGAGGCGATGAGGACTGTAAGGCCTCATGATAGACGCCGTGCACCAATACACAATTTCAATCTTAGAAAAAGTTATAAACAATAAAATTATTCTAAAAGATATGAAGCTTACTATTGACACGCAACATGATACGTTGGATGATATTAAGCGAGTAATTCGCGTACTTTCTGAAGTAATTCACACAAAGAATGGTGCTGTTCTAAGTAATAAACCAATTGTTGAACAGAAGGAACCTTCAGTCGATACTACCAACATGATGGACATGTTTGGAAATGCAAGTAGTACAGAATCGCAAGAAAGAGAACCTAATGTAAGTGAAGGTAAACCAATGGATTTTTCTGGTTTCATGCAACTGGTTAACAAGAAGAACGAAGATAAATCTGACGATTCAAAAATAATTTCTTACTAAAATGGAAATTCATTCAATGGGCGAAGATGCCTATGAAGTAATTGTACAGGAACAAAAATTTATGGTTATTCTTGATGAAGGAACGTACCAGGAATTAACTAAAGAAAAATATTCTGTCAATGAACTTATTAGAGGGACATTTCGCTTCCTAGTTGACCGAGAACCTCTTGAGCAAGTAATGAGAAAATTTAATGTCCGCATGGTGTCAAGTTTCTTCCCGGAATTTCCTGACAAAATTGAAGAATATATGGAAGATTAAAGAAGAGTTATTTTTATTTTTTTCACACGTTCAGTGACATATTTCTCTTTTACTAATGCTATAACTGCTTTCTTTAATTCAACATGTTTTCGTTGAATGTTTGCATATATACGCTTTCCTTTTACGAACGTATCTTTATTTTTTCTTTTAAAATTCTGTGTTGCATGATCAAGTTTAGTAGGTGGCCCTTCCCGCACAAATGAGGGTTCAAGAAGTTTCCTTTGTAATGAGAAATACACTAAGGCTTTCCCGTCAAATTCCCATCCAGAATCAAGTAATCCAAATTCGTTAAGTTCTTTTTTCATGAATTCAAACGCTTTCAATAATTTACTTCCAACAACGTCTCGCTTGCCTGATAATGGTTGAATTTCTAGGTATACAATATTAGTGTTCAACTTTTTTAATTCTTTGAATGAAATTCTCTCTTTGGTAAATATCTCTTTTCTTGGATTTTTTACAAATTCATTTGCGGCTGTTCTTAAAAATGTAAATTTCTCAGCAGATAATGCAGCAGCAGCATTTCGAGATTTGTCAACAGGATCAATGACTGTAATGGGTGATTGTAATTTTGATTGATTCAATTCTAACATGACTTTTTTTTTCTTGTAGTAATTTTCAACATCAATAATTAATCCACTCTCCCAGCTAGAGGCAGCTTTAAGGAACTTTTCAAATGAACCATAGTAACCAATAAGAATTTCTAAGACATACCCTGAGAAGCCGCTTATGTAACTCTCAGCTCCATACACACCGATAGCTCTTGCAAAATGTTTTGCTAACCTCATATCATCATTCCGTTTTTGTTTTTTTACCCACTTTACATGCAGTGGTGAAATGTCTGTGATATTTTTTGCCTGCTCTGCTTTGCTAATGTTGAGAATGGGAACAACTTCAAAATCAAAATTCTGGTAAGTTATTTGGAAATAATCACGACTACCATGCACTCGTTTGTGTTTTGGAAAACATTTTTTCATGACTGGATCAAGAATATCACTTAATTCACTTGATTTCGTTGAGAACTTTTTATAATTGAACACAACAAAAATGTCTACATCGTGTGCTCCTTTCAACCATGTCCCTTTTGCACCACTTCCGCCAATGATAGCTTTTGCATCTTTCAATTTTGCATTTAACTTCTTGAGAAATGATGTTGTCACTCTCTTAAAGTCTGCTTCTTCCTTCTTTGTCGGTTTTATTTCAGATAATACTTCTTTCAACATATACTAAGAATTCTTTTACTGCTTATAAATTTAGTTGAGACTTCTTGCTATTTTATAGACACTCTTCTTTGGATGCTTCTTATGTTGTTTAGCGTAGTCAAGAATTAATGCTTGGCTTTCTCCGTCTCCCCCTAGAGCATCTTGTATGGGATAAATGAGTTGTTCAACAACTTCTCTCCCTTTACTGGATAATTGTATTCTAGCGGTATTATTGGAATGAACTTCCATAAATCCGTGTTCAACTAAGTAACGCATCATTGGTACTTGGCTACGTGAACATTTTGGTGCTCCACTGAATGCAAAAAATGTTCCTCGTTCAACGTAGTCACCAACATCATGTAAACTGAAATGGTCAACAAATTTTTGCATTATTCGCGCACTTACCATATTAGGGATAGATTCGGCGATATGTCCGTTAGGTCTTGAAGAAACAAAGTAAGATTTTCTTCGATCGTCCCCCTCCAAACGAGCGGAACGAATAGAAGCTAAGTCATGATCTCGTAATTGTTTGCAATGTCGCAGGGCATATCCCAATTTCAGACCAAGTTCATTTTGAACATCTCTGATATGCAACTCGCCATCTTCATATAATCGTGAAAGAAGTGTAATACGATTTTCAGCGGTTTTTTTCTGTGTATTGCCTGAAGAATCGCCAAAGATTCCACTCAGAGAAACTTCCAATTCTAATGCTACCTCAAGTCCAAATGCTAAGAACGGTCCGACAGCCGCGCCGAAAGCCGAGTGTGAATAATGAGGAACATTCGTTTGCTTTCCTTTATGTTGGCCAGGTATATTCACAACATCGACAAATATTCCGGTCTTTTTTTCCAAAGTTACAAGTAATGAACCTATTGATTGTGGTGATGGGTAGAATTCTTTAGGAAGCAGGGGAAGTGACTTGTTTACTTCTCGAAATATTTGAGCCCGTGAACGTGGTTTTTCAGTAAGTGCATGCAGAAAAGTAACTGCTCTCTTTTCACTCGATAAAATGTAGAATAAATTACGCGCAACATCATCAATGCAATTGGATTCCTCCATGAAAGTGATATTAGGAAGTTTTTTTTAAACGTTATGAAAATAAAAACGCCGAGACTGGGACTTTCACACTTCTTTCACATGTGGGGTTGAGCGCAGCGAATGCCACACTTCGCTCCCAGTTGGCGAAAGAACTGATTTGAACCCAGACAGGCCGAAGCCAACAGGATAACTGTTGAGTATATTCCAGTCCTGCGCAATTTCCTGCTGAATATAAACGAATACATCCAGTACCAGATTATGCGATCTCGGCAATGAATAAAAGTCAGTTGATTCCTATTTAAATGTTCCTATCACAATCCAATATCAACAACTTTAGTAATCTTCTCATACCTCTCAAGTCCCTTCTTGATATCATGCAATGTAATAATTAAATCAGGGCATACAAATAATTTCTGCTTCTCACCGGTGTCTGCATTAATACCAGTAGGAACATCAACACTTACAACAAACTTAGCACGGTTAATTAAGTTAATAGCAGACAAAATCGGTTCTTTCAATTCGCCTTTCACACCAATACCTAAGATGCAATCAACAATAACATCATACTGATCTTCATCTAACTTCTTCCGTAGAAATATTTCCTTGCCAGTTTCTTGTTCAATATTTTTTAATGTGTTAAAATTTTGTCTTGCTTCCTTTTTCAATTTTTCTTCTTTCCCAATAAAGAAAACATCAACTTCATTTGTCTCAATTAATTTCTTTGCAGCGTTAAATCCATCTCCACCATTGTTACCATGGTAACAGATAAACAAAATCTTATCAAACCCTCGTAATTCTTCTGAAATGGCATCTCCGGCACGTTCCATTAATTCAAGTTTAGAAATTCCATTAGCTACTGCTTGATTTTCCAATGCTTTCATTTCGTTAACTGTAATCATACATACCTCATTCGTTCTTTTTTTATAAAATTTTTCATAAAAGTAGGAAATAGAAACCTATATAAAGAGAGAATTTTTGCTGCTGTGATGGAAAACGAAACAAAATATGGAAACACTGTGTATACAAAACCGGTGACAATGGAAGAGGTTGATCCTATTCTTCGAGGATTTGCAGAGGAAAAGCAACTCAATTATGCTGCTGCCAATGGTGAACCGGTAGCTCATTTATACAGGCAACATGAAGATGCAGAACGAAGAATTCAGGTTAATTTGTTAAGTTCAGGAATTGGTTTTGGATTAGTGGGTATCGTTAAGAATGGAACTGAAACGCCAACTTTCGCTGCACGGATAGTACCAGTTGAGGACCTTTCGGAATCATTACAACAAATGTATAACAAACTTGCGTCGTGGAAAGCTAATTAAATTTCATCAATTTATCACATAAATTCCAAAAGTAAGTCCATCATAAACTTCAATTTCTTCTTGTAACTGAAATCCAAGTTTTTCAATCATTCTTATTGGTAATTCATTTCTTTTCGGTGCATGTGCAACCGCCCCAACTACTTTATTAACTCTTACGACAGCATATTGTAATAATGATTTACCAAAATCACATCCCTCAAATTGTTTGTCAACTGCTAATTGATCAAAGTAAGAAAATGGTGGTTCCACATTTTGCTTAATCCAATTAACAATTTCATCATTCTCAAATCGGTTCAAAGAATCATGATTGTAAACGGAGACAAAAGCTTCCACAGCATTATCTATTTCTACAACAGTGAAATGATTAATTCTTTCTTCATACCACTGTGCTGAATGTTCAGGATATTCCACGAACCCTAATTCAGATCCTTCACGCGGAACGGTTCTTTGTTTAACTAAATCACAAATTCTTCCAGCATCTTTAACACGAGCTTCTCTGATCATATCTCATCAATTCTCCAATGCGGATTTACTTCAATGTCTCCTGAAGAATCCTTACGCAAGTAACCTTCCCAGGCGATCATCGCACCGTTATCTCTTGCTAACTTCATGGGAACTTTGTAAAAAGTTGCGTCTCTTTCTTTACACATTATGGTAAGCATCTCACAGAAACGTTGATTTGCCCCTACTCCTCCTACCAATAACAATTCTTTCTTTCCTGCATGCGCCATTGCGCGCTCGACAACTTCAGTGAGCATGGCGAAACAAGTTTCCTGGACAGAATAGCAAAGGTCTTCCTTAGACGCACCTTTCTCAAACAATTGCATGGCTCTTGTTAAAATTCCAGAGAATGATGTATCCATTCCTTTCACGACATATGGTAATTCTACGTAACTTCCCTGTGCAGCTAATTTCTCAATGTCAGGACCTGCAGGAAATCCTAGTCCGATAATACGACCAAATTTATCAAGCATGTTACCTAATCCTAAATCAAGAGTTTCACCGATAACTTTGTATGTTGAATCTTCAACAATTATCTGCGTATTCACACCGGAAACGTAAAGATAGCACGGGTCTTTCAAGTTATGCAGAACTTTCCCAATGCTTAAATGTGCAGCTGGATGATTGACTCCAATCAATTTTTTTCCATTTTCCTCAGCCCATTTTTTTGCAATATGATATCCAGTCCACAATGCAGGATCTAATCCTGGACCTGCTGAGTAAGAAATGTAATCAATGTCTTCCCATGTTACAGAAGCTACTTTTAGAGCATCAGAAAGTACCTTCTCAGCAACTTCTTTATGATGTTCGACAATTTCCTCAGGAATCATTCCATGTTCAGCAGACGTAAAAATATCAAGTTCATTGGCTAATACTGTTCCTTTGTTATTTACTATACCAACTCCAAATGTGTGCGCAGTTGTTTCAACTCCAAGGATTATCATAGAATGGAAATAATCAACGTACTTTAAAAAATAATCTGTAATTTTAATGAGCACCAGGGCACGCCGCTTAAGGCTTAGTGTGAAAGCAGATACACTCACTACGCTTGTGTGGGTAGGCACTCAGGCGGCTCGACTTCGTCAGGGCGCTGGTGCTCATAGTAACACTTAATTTTATATACCAAAAAACATTCATTGCAGTATGGAATCAAAGAAGGAAATTAGTCAACATGCATTGTATGCAGTAATATTCCTTATAATAATTGCCGGTTTAATTGGTTATCAAAATTATCAAGCCTACCAAATTAATTCAGATATTTCAATATTAGCCAGTGAACTTTCACAATTAAGAAACCAAGTGCAGAGAAATTTCGGCCAACTTGAAGAAGAAGGTAAATCGCTTAAAGAAGGATTAGCACAATTAAACACATCATTGGAGAAAGATATTGAAGGATTATCTGGCAGATTGGAATCTGCTCGTCAAGAAAGTAAAGAACAAGCTGCTGACATTGAAAAAACAATTTCAACATTGGAAGTTGGCTACCAAGATTTCTCGGACGTTATCGAACTAACTGTGCAAAGTGTGGTGAGTGTTCAAACAAACACTGGAACAGGAAGCGGTTTTTTCATTAACAGGGATGGTCACATTGTTACCAATTACCACGTTATTGAAGACGCGTCAAGTGGTGTAATCGTCACGCATGACGGCGAACAATATGACATTCAAATTGTTGGATGGAATGAAAATGCAGATATCGCTGTATTAAAAGTTGACGCCGGATATAACTGGTTAAACTTTGGTAGTTCACATCAAACTCGTGTTGGAGAACGTGTCATTGCTATTGGTAACCCCGGTGGTTTAGATTTTAGTGTCACGCAGGGAATAGTTTCTGCTACTAATCGTAATGATGAGAAAGGAAATACCTACATTCAAATTGATGTCCCAATCAATCCTGGAAATTCTGGTGGTCCGTTGATTGACGCAAGTGGAGATGTCATTGGAGTTAACACGTTAAAATTAGCTGGGTTTGAAGGTGTCGGTTTCGCGTTAAGTTCTGATCATGTGAATACTATTGTGAACTTAATTATTGGTTAAGCATACTTTTCTTCACCTTCCCACCAATCTTGTAAATCCACTGGTTCGAATGGAACTTCTGGGATTTTATATTTTATTGGTAATGTTAATTTGGATGGAAAAATATCATTGCCCCAAGCTACCTGTTCTGCCACTCTCTTAAAAAAATCACATTGGTAATTTTTTCCCGCACAAACGGAATCAATAATTTCCACATTAAGATGACACTTTTCATTGGTAGGTGGTTTTCCAGTATATTCAAAATAAGGACAAAGAAAATGTAATCCGTATTCTTCCAATGCTTTTTGAAATTGAACCGTATTATTTTGTGCTATTGCACCAATATTCTGACCAGTTTCAGATCCTATCTCATAACATCGTCGTACAAGAAATGACCAACTGACCGCAACATCATCAATACTTTTGGTTCTATGATATATTTCTGGAAAATCAGAATTGTTTGTTAGTTCACTAATAGCACCTGAAACTGATACAGGTTCTTGTTCCTCCATTGAAATTGGAAAGTAGTCCGCTGGTGGCTTCACTGCCTTAGGTTTAACAACTGGTTCTGGCCAATCTATTTCTACAATTGGTCCATCAATTAATTCTGCCATAAATTACTAATTAGTTTTATTTTTTATAAATATTGTGAGAAATAGTTTTACTTACTACTTGCAGCTTGCCGTTCAGCATCTCTTTTCTTAGAAATCGCATTACTATTTTGAGATGATTTGTACGCTTCAATAATTTCATTTGCTAATGCATCTTCAATGGACTGTTTCTTGTTAAAACATTTCCCATATGCACCTTGCGTCATATATCGTAATGCTAAATCAATTCTTCGCTGAGGAGCTACTTCAACTGCTTTCGGATATCGCGCTCCACCATATTCAATCGAGATAACTTCTTCACGTGGTGCGGCATTTTCAACAGCTTTCACAAAAACCTCGATTGGATTCTTGTTTAACTTCTGTTCAATTTTCTTAAAAGCAAGTTCAACTTTCTTAACAATCTTACTTTTCTTACCAGTGTTATGTCCAGAACTCATGAAATGTTTTTTTCCTTTATGTCCAGACGACATCATTTTGTTAATAAGTCGTTCAACGATAAAAATGTTAGATTTATGAAACCGATCACCTGCATACCGTGCACCAGTCTTTGGAAGAATTTTCGGTTCTAAAGTCATGTAACGTTGTAAACCAACATCTTGCACAGTGATACCATCCATGCTCCAGATGTTGAACGCTAGTATGCTCATTTTCGTGCTTTCTCCAATTTACCACGTAATAACGCGTTTAAACTTTGATCATTTACTTTGATAACTTGCCATCGAATTCCAGGAATGTCACCCTTTGCACGACCCATTTTTCCACCGATACATTCAACAACAACTTCATCGTGTTCATTCACCATCTTGGTTGCACCGTCCATCGGAAGGAATGCAGAGATTTGTTTCCCGTTCTTTGTTAATTGAACTCTGACACATTTCCTCATTGCAGAATTTGGTTGCTTCGCTTCAATTTGAATTTTTTCAAGTACAATAGCTTTCGCTTGAGAAGCTCCCGCTAACGGGTCAACTTTCTTTTTACGCACGGAACGTCGCATTAATTTATAGGTCTTCCGTCTCGCTTTAAGTTTCTTTGCAGCTCCTAATCCTCGTGATTTATTCGACATTTAACGTCTTTTATTTTGATTTGTTTATAAATTTAACTGAAAAATTATCCCTTACTTATACACTCTTGGTCTTTTGTCAATCTTAATGATAAGGACCACTTTTATATTTTCTTTTACTTTATACAACGCTCGGTAATTACCAATACGATATCTAAATATTTTTTCATTGTTTTCCCTCCCAATATATTTTGAATCAGAAGGTACTGGGTTTTCTTTTAATTTTCTTAATCTGTTCTCAATTCTTTCTTTAATGTGGTAGTCAGTTTTCTGTAAAAATTTCTGAGCCTTTTGAGAAAGGTCAACGTGATACACGTTTATAACCTCTTTGTTTTTCCTTCACTAAAATCTTTCTCAGCTTCTTGGATTGACTGTATATCGTCATCCGTAAGAATAGTATCGACATCAACCATGTGTTCTTTAATGTAATCTAATTCAGATTTAATGTTATCTAACTTTTCAATAATAACTTTTGTTGCTTCCATGAATATATTCATACGCATTATTGTTTATAAATTTAACTGAGAAATTATTTATAACAGCATTTTAATTAGGAAAAAATGGATTACAAAGAAGAGACAAGACATGCGTACAATACATTTCCTGATACTTTTGACAACAAGTTTGAAACTTACCTTCAACAATCTGGGGAAAAAATAAATAAATTTCTTAAAAGATTACCAAGTAACTCAAAGATACTTGATGCTGGAAGCGGTGCTGGAAACCATGCAGTTCATTTTCAACAAGCTGGTCATAATGTAATCTGTATTGATATTTCAGAGGAAATGATTAAGCTATGTAGAAAGAAAGCATTATCTGCACAAATTATGGATTTTGAGCATTTAAAATTTTCTCCAGAATCTTTTGATGGTGTTTTTGCTTATACTTCTCTTCTTCATGTTCCAAAAGAAAAAATAAGGGACATCTTGGAACAGATTTCAAGAGTTTTGAAACCTTCAGGAATTTTCTTCCTAGGTATGAAAAAAGGAAACAATGAAGGATTCAGGGTACAAGATAAGTATCCAGGCATCAAGAGGTGGTTCTCGCTGTACACAGATAAAGAATTAAGAACATACCTCGAGCCATTATTTCATATAGAGTCATATTTTGAAATTACAAGGGATGAACAACACTCTTATATGAATTACATTTTAAAAAAGAAATTCTAAACAACTTTAACTTCCCCAACTGGGAAAAATCTCTTAACAATCTTGTTAGTCATTTTGATATGTTTACCTTCGCGTCCAATAAGTAAACTGCGACTTTTATTATCCAGTGGTGTAATGACAAAAACGTCATCCTGTTGTTCAATTGAAGACACTTTCAACGGAAATACTGTATTTTTGATAAATTGGACAACATCTTTGTTGTACTCAATGATCCGGACTGGTTTTCCAACTCTTTCTTTGATTGTTTTTATGACACTTCCGTGTTTACCAATTGCCTTACCAATGTCACCCTCGGCTACAATGCAGAAAAAAATATCTTCATCTTTGAAACAATCTTTAATATTTGCAGAAGTTAACCGACTAAGTATTGTTATAAATCCAAGAATTTCTTGATCGTATTTAATTCTCATTCGATGCCAATAACAGAGATAAAAAACTGTTTCTTACAGAAGACGCCCAAATCTTCATTGTTTAGATCTAACCAAGTAACTGCAATGTCAGACAGTTTCCCGTAATGTTCAATGTCAGTACTCAAATGTTCTGGACAATTTGATGCTAGGAAGACTTTCTTCACAGCTTTAGATCGTAACTTTTTCATAACAGAATCAAAACCTACAACTATCTTACCCTTGTTCAATGCTTCTTTCAATTCAACCAATTCTGGTGTTGTTTGTTCTTTTGCCATTTTATTTCGCTAATGCTTGTGTGGGGCCTAATCCGCTTCTCAACTTCCAATCCTTCGGATTGTTCAGGTCGTTTCTATAACCTTTGTTCACACATCCGTCATTTACACACAAGCATTTATAATTTTTACTTCATTTTTGTTACTAATCCAGGTAATCCCGTTCCAAGTGGAACTGGCTGGTTTAACATAACATTCTCAACTACACTTTGTAAATAATCTTCTTCACCTGATAACGCAGCGTTAATGATATGCTTATCTGGAGTTTCAAAGGAAGCACGAGCTAACACAGATGCTTTCTCACTTACCACACCGTATCGAGTAATTCCACGAACTAATCCGCCAACTGTCATAATATCAGCAGCTAGCATGATATGTCGAATGTTAATGTTTAATCCCTGAGCTTCAATAACTTTGTATACTTCCTCAATGATTGCCTGTCGAACAGCTTCAATCCCAAGGACTGCGTAAATTTCATTAATATCGTTCGTAATTGTCTTCGCGGAATCAACATTTCCCATAGGAAGAATATCTTTCAAATTACTACCAGCAGTTAACACGATATATTCATCCCCACGTTTCACTGGAAGAACTTGTGTAATACCTTTTACTCCCTTAATCTTAATTTTTCGAACTTTCGCTTTCAAATTATGAACTTCTTTAATTTCGTCTCCCTTTCCTTTATAGGTTAAAATTATTTTTATACCATCATCTTCAACAGTAAATGTTTTAATTTTCTTTTTCAATAACGATGTCATGTCACCTAACTGAATATTCAAATTTTCAAGTAACTCTTTGTTTACATGTAATGTCAAACTTTGATCAAGTACATTTAATGCAAATTCTGTAACCACGTCAGCCACAGATGTTTCCTTAATTTCAGCAGCAAATTTTTTGACACTTTCAACTTTATTATGAGGCGATCGTAAATAAATTTCCATAGTAGGCGTTTTAATTTCCTTCCGAGCGTCCAATATCTCAATAATTCGTGGCAATCCCATAGTAACGTTCATCTCAGCAACTCCACCGAAATGCTTCGTGTTCAATGTCATCTGCGTACCAGGTTCACCGATACTTTCAGCACTAACCAATCCGACAGATTCACCAGGATTAATCATTGCATTTTCATGCAATTCAAACAATTTATTTATGATGGCAGTAGCCTTTGTTTTCGTGACATTGGCAGGAAGATGTTCCCTGACTTCGTCTAACAATTTAATAGGTAATTTATCTTTAAATCCGTTTATTAACTCTTCAATTTCTTTCTTCATTCTGCCATTTCCTCGATAACTTTCTTTACATTGATGATTCCATTTTCAGTTTTGCTAACATCTAATCCATCTTCACCATACCTAAATTGTACAATTCGCTTGTTAGCGTCCCGTACTGTGTAATCATATTCAACTTTCAAATCTTGCATTGCGTTAGATAACCTTCTATATAAGTAACCAGACTTAGGAGTACGTAACGCAGTATCCATTAATGAATCTCTTCCAAGCATTGCTCCAAAATAAAATTCGGCTGGGTTTAATCCTACTCTGAAATTGTTTGCAATGAATCCTCGGGCATGCGCGCCTAAATCTCCCCGAGAGAAGAATGGTAATGACCGTTGCTGGAATCCTTCACCAATTCGCGCTCCACGTAACGACTGTTGACCAACTATAGCAGACATCTGAGAAATGTTCAGTACGTTTCCTCTACTACCAGAACGTGCCATCATTAATGTGGTTGTTATTTTTTCCTCAGCAATCACGGCATTTCCTGTACTATTTCGCACTTGGTTAAGTAATGTTAAAATGTTCACTTCCAATGTTTCTTCCAATGTTCGTCCTGGTAATGCTTTCAATTCACTATTTTTGTATTGCTGAATCAAATCAAAAACATTTTTCTTAGCTGCCGCCAATTCTTCCTCAATGGTGCGTAATGTCTTTTCATTAACATCCATGTCGCTAATATTAACCGAGAACCCATTTCGAGTTGCAACCTGCACTCCCAACCGAGAAATTCGATTGATTAATGCAGCAGTGTATGCTTCACCATATTTTTCAAAAATATTTCTTAAAAGTAATCCACTTTCTTGACCTAAGTTAGCTTTATCCATGACACCTTTCTTTAACATTCCTTTTTCAATAACTACTTCATCCCCGCTCTTATCTTTTCCTTTGAAATTGAAATCTTCCGGTAAAACCATCGAAAAAATTTCTTGACCAGTAAGGTTTTCTTTCTTTGGTAATCGTGTGAAATCAGTAACCCCAGCGTTAAATAATATGGAAATCACTTCCTGCCGTGGAATTTTTAGATATTTTGTTAATAAATAATTTCCACTAATTCCATCATGGATGCAACCCACGACACTTAATCCGTAACGTGGTGAAATTAATTGTGTCTGCACCAGCATTAAAATCTCAGCTTCAGCACGTGCTTCTTCAGTTTGCGGAACGTGTAAATTCATCTCGTCACCGTCAAAATCTGCGTTATACGGGTGACAAACGGCAGGATTTAACCGTAATGTTTTACCCGGTAAAATGCGAACTTTGTGAGCCATCATAGACATTCGATGTAAACTTGGTTGCCTGTTGAAGATAGCAATATCACCATTTAACAAGTGACGTTCTACAAAGAACCCTTCTTCAAATTCTTCAATAATTTCTTCTTTAGTTTCCTCAGTGATAGATTTCCGTCGTCCATCAGATCGAATAACATAATTAGCTCCTGGATATTTCTTAGGACCATTTTCTAAAAATTTCTTCAAATATGCCTTATTCCATGCAGTTACTTGTTCAGGTACTGTCAAATTCATTGCAATTCGTAGAGGAACTCCTACTTCATTCAAATCAATCATAGGATCTGGACTAATGACAGTACGTGCGGAGAAATTTGTTCTTTTTCCTGCTAAGTTATGCCTGATACGTCCTTCTTTACTCTTAATTCGATCAATAAGCGTTTTTAACATTTGCCCACCACGGTGCCGAGCAGGTGGTAACTGTGCAACTGAATTATCAAAATAAGTAGTAATGTGATACTGTAATAAATCCCATAAATCTTCAATGATGATTTCTGGAGCTCCAGCGTTAATATTCTCAAATAATCTCTGATTAATTCGAACGACATCACCCAATTTATGCGTTAAATCATCTTCACTTCGCTCTCCTGACTCCAGAGTAATAGATGGTCGCATGGTAACTGGCGGAATCTGTAAAATAGTCAATACGGTCCATTCAGGCCTAATTTTCTTAGGATTAAATCCAAGTATCGCCGCATCTTCATCAGAAATTTTTTCCAATCGTGCACGAACTTCAATAGGACTGATTTTCACATCATCTTCATAAAATGAATAAGGTTTCTCCAATTTCACAACTGCTTGTTTTTTCTGGCAATGTGGGCATTTACTTTTGGTCTTACTTTTTTTGATTATAAGCTCTTTAACTTGCTTCCGTCTTTGATCTAATCCTTCTTCATGTTCAACTTTGTCCAATTTCTCCAGAATATTTTTGATGCCAGGTCCATCTTCCATCAAAATCCTGC
Organism: Nanobdellota archaeon; assembly: GCA_002687775.1. Next base: position 1,551 of record NZBF01000016.1, on the reverse strand, counting down.
TACAAAATTTACAGGTTGAACGTAATAAATCTAACACTTGACGCACAAATTTAATGTGTACGATTGGTCTAGCAAGTTCAATGTATCCAAAATGTCCTGCACATTCCTTTAATTTCCCACCGCAGGTTTTACACTTTAAACCTGGATCGATAACACCCAATCGAATATCCATTAATCCACCATCAACAGGGTATCCTTCCCTATCATATAACTCAGGCGTAACAATCTTAGCAGCAGCTAAGTCTACCATATGCCTTGGTGAAAATACACCAAAGGAAATTTTCTGAACTTTTTTGTGTACGTGTTCCATTTTTAGTATTTGTTCATTAAATGTAATTGTGAATACACACCGACACTCCGGAATTCATCCAGGAGTAATTTGAATGCGTAACTTATTTCAATGTAATTTATTTCAATATCTTCACCGCACATTAAACAGTACTTTCTCTTTTTATAACGATCTTCAATTGCAATTAACCCACATTTTTCACAGATAGGTAAGACAGTTCGATCGGAATCAAACCGTTCTTTTAACAATAATGATGCACCATGTGCAATGAATGTATCCTTCTCCATTTCTCCTAATCTTAATCCACCCTCTTTAGCTTTTCCTTCAGTTGGCTGTCGAGTTAACAACTGAATTGGACCACGTGCTCGGGAATGAATCTTATTAGCAACCATGTGCCGTAATTTTAAGTAGTAAATGTTTCCTACAAAAATCCTCATTGGTACTCTTTTTCCTGTTCGACCATCATAAAATGTTTCAGTACCATCTTCTTTGAATCCCATCTCTGACAATTCCTTTCGAATACCTGTTGCACTTTCGGAATTAAATAATGTGGAATCGACTGTTCTGCCAGCCATTGCTCCCATTTTTCCACCAACCATTTCAATTAATTGGCTTACAGTCATACGGGAGGGAATTCCGTGCGGAGTAAAAATAATATCAGGAACAATTCCACTCGTTGCAAATGGCATGTCTGCCTCAGGTACTAAAATACCAACTACACCCTTCTGACCGTGTCTCGAGGTAAATTTGTCACCTATTTCAGGCACACGTTCCTCTCGCATTCGAATTTGTATTAATTTGCTTCCATCTTCATTTTCAGTAAGCATGACAAAATCAGCAGTTCCACTTTCACCATGTTTTAACGCAATCGAACTTTCTCTACGAGTAGCAGCAGCTAAATTGTATTCATCTAAACTACTTAAGAATCGTGGAGGAGAAGTTTTTCCAATAAGAACATTACCTTCCTTTAACCGTGCTTCTGGGTAGACAATTCCATCTTCTTCCAAAAATCGGTAATCTCTTTCAGTTCGGTAGCCTTTAACATCTTTATCAGGTACGCCAACGTCATCGGTAAGTCCACCTGAATACCGTAATTCAGCAGCAGATGCTGGTCGGAAATACGTACTTCGACCAAATCCACGTTCAACGGAACTTTTGTTAATGATAACTCCGTCTTCCATGTTATATCCATCGTAACACATGATAGCAACGATAATATTTTGACCAGCAGGATGTTTGTCATATTCAATAATATCGTGAGT
>NZBF01000015.1 GCA_002687775.1 Nanobdellota archaeon | reverse complement strand
TGAATTACCTTTGTCATAAATAGCACCTCTTTTGTTTTGGTTAACAAAAAGAAATCAAGGTGCTATTTATTTCTATTTAAAAAGCAATTCTACGGAGCCAGGTAAATCACAACCTTTTAATATCATTAACCAACCATAAATAACATGGTAGCAAAGATTTCAGTGATTATTCCTGCATGTAATGAAGAGAAATATATTTCTAAAACATTACAAAGCTTAAAAAATCAAACAACGTCACAATTTGAAGTCATTGTGGTATGCAATGGATGTACTGATAATACCAAACAAGTCTCTGAACAGTACGGTGTACGAATTCTTGAATCAGATGAAGCGAACGTAAGTAAAGCAAGAAATTTAGGAGCAGAACATGCAAGAGGAGAATTACTCGTATTTCTCGATGCAGACACTTTGTTAGAAAAAGATGCACTTCGAACAATCAGAAGAGGATTCACTGATACACATTCAGTAGCCACCACTTTAATACAACCCGATACTTCTAAATTAAGTCATCATTTGGCAATAAAATTCAAGAATTTTTATAATTCAAAGAATCTTTACCAAGGATGTAGCGGAGTATTAATTTGTAATAAGACAAATTTTGAAAAAGCTGGTCAATATCCTGATTTGCATGTAAGAGAACATCGAAAGTTAACATTAGAATTAATGAAACTAGGAGAATATAAAGTAATCACCACCACTGCTACCACATCAATGCGAAGATATAATCAGCTGGGAATGTCAAACGTTTTCTTTTTTTGGGTGAAACAGTGGGGAAAGGATAAATCAAACAAATTAGAACATTCAAATTACGAGAGAATTCGATGACAATCCTAACTATCAGCGGAACACCTGGTTCTGGGAAAAGTACTATTGCCAAAATTCTTCAAAGTGAATTACAAGCCGAACGTATCTATGTTGGTGGTATTCGAAGGGAATTAGCCAGAAGTAAAGGAATGACATTAGAGGAATTAAACGAATATGCACAAACACATCCCGAGACAGACGTGGATGTTGACAAAGCAGCAACGAAAGTAGCCAGAGAATCACAAAATAAATTCGTTCTTGTAGAAGGGCGAGTTATGTTTCATTTCTTACCAGAATCATTAAAGATATACATCAAAGTTTCTGATGAAGAGGGTGCTAAACGAATTTGGAAAGATTTACAAAATAAAGAAACACAACAAGAACGTAATGAGGGAAATATTCAATCGTTTGAAGAAATGAAAACAAGATTGAAAGAAAGAACTCAGAATGATGCAAAAAGGTATGAAAAATATTATCAACTAAATCCGTATGATGAATCACATTATGATTTCATTCTTGACACAACAACTATCACCGCTCAGCAAGGAGCAGACAGAATTCTGGAATATATCAAGAAAAACTTATAAACAACCTGCAATAATTCTTACAAATGAACGTTGAAAATCATGATTTTATTGAAATTGATTACACAGGTAAGTTCCCTGATGGGAAGGTGTTTGACACCACCATTGAATCAATTGCCAAAGAAAACGATGTACATTCTGACAAAGTACGGTATTCGCCTGCAATCATTTGCATCGGTGAGAAACAAGTTCTACCTGGATTAGATGCGAAATTATTAAACAAAGAAATTGGTAAAGAACATGAAATATCTCTAACAGCAGAAGAAGCATTCGGGAAAAGAGACGTCAAAAAGATGCGTATTGTTCCAATTAGCGAATTTCAGCAGCATAAAGTACAACCACAGCCAGGATTGCAAATTGACATGGACGGTGAAATTGGTGTCGTATCACGAGTATCAGGCGGACGAGTCATTGTCAATTTTAATCATCCATTTGCCGGCCGAGATGTAGTATACACAGTCAAAATCATAAAAAAAATTACTGAGCCAAAAGAACAAATAACCTCTTTCATGAATAGTGTGTTAAGAATTCCAAAGGATTCAATCAAAGTAGATATCACGGAAAAAACTGCAAAAATAGGTTTGCCAGTTGAACTTCCAGCGCAAGTCACTGAAGCCTTTTCTCAAAAATTAACTGAAATAACAGAATTGGAAAAAATAGAAATTTTAGTAAACCCAACTACTGTGCCCGAAAGCAACGAGTAAATCAACACCTTTCACATCAGGGAAGTCACAGGCACCGTAACATGATCCTGACCAAATAACCACCGAGACATTTGTTTTTTCTTCAATCTGTTTTTGAATTTCACCTGCTTTCGGTTTCAAACCGTCTGGTAATTGCAACAAAACTGTTTTAATATCATCATCAGAATTTATTTTCTCAATAGCTTTCTGCAATTCTAAATTAAGTTGCATTTACCATCCTCATCCAACTTAAGCGGACCATTCTTTCTCAAATAAGCAGGGACATCTAAGTCACTCGGATTCATTATTTGTACAGGAATAGAAGTCATTCCAACATAATGTTGAGCTGAAACAAGTTCCCGATCATCCACATGAACACGATAAATCTTTCCTTCTTGATACACACGAGGGATATCAACTTCACCACCAGATTGAATATTTATTGCTAATCTTTCAATGGCCTTAACATCAAACCCAGATTTCTGAGAGGGATGATACATGTAATGTTCAGTTAACTCCTGCGGCAAATAATCTTCCGCACAAATATTATCAATAGAAATCTTACTCATCTTCATCACGTCGGATAACTTTCACTGCATCCATCTTCACCGTGATTGGAATAGGTACTGCTGCTTCAAGCAATTCAACAACAATTTCTTCTTTTTGAGTGTTGATACGTGTTACTTTGGCTTTCTCACGTTTGAATGGACCTGAGATCAATTCAACGATATCATTCTTTCTGATATTTCGTTCAACTTTAACTTGCTCAAGCATATGTTCAATTTCCGGGTAGGGAATTTCCCGTGGTAAAATACCTCGTGCGTACGGTACTCCTTGGATAGCTTGCTCAGCGTCAGTTTTTGATCGTGCTTCAACGAACACATAACCACGCATACCATGCGGTCTGATAACTGCAAATACTTGAGGTTCTCCCTTTCCTAGTTTGTTCACTAGAAAATCAACTACTTGATCTTCACGGTTCGCTGCTGTTCGTACTCCAAATATGTGTCCCATTTTTTACAATAGTAATTGTTTAAGCATAAATATGATAAATCCAACGGCACCGATGGCTAACATTCCCAAGCCAGTAACTTTAACAACGGCTTTGAATTCTTCACCACCAGGTTTCTTGGTAATTCTCAAGACACGAATTGTCTCCTTTATAAATCTTCGTACTTTACTTTTCCATGTCTGTTGTTCATACATTCTAAGCTAAACAAGAACTTCATTTATATATTTTTCTTCCAGAATGACTCAATTCACAAATTCTATACCTAACTCAGATTCCATTTCACTTTTTCGTTTACCAGAATGACTAAACTCAGGACCGAATATTTGTTCACTTCGAACACCGGTAATGATTAACATCGTTCTAACAGTTTTATCTAAATCCTTGTAAATCTGAGCACCCCAAATAATACGTGCATTATCATCTAACCGTTCAGAGACAGCTTCCACAATATTTCGAGCCTCATCTAGTGTTAAATTGTCACCACCTGAAATGTTAATTAAAGCACCTTTGGCATCAGAAATGTCCACATCAATCAACGGATTTTCTATTGCCTTTGCGACACTTTCAGCAGCTCGATGTTCAGAATCACTTTCACCGACACCGATTAAAGCAACTCCACCTTCTCCCATTATTGTTTTCACATCAGCAAAATCAAGATTGACTAATCCTGTCTTGGTAACTAATTCAGCGATTCCTTTCACTGCGTTTGTTAAAATTTCGTCAGCAACCTTAAACGCTGTTTGAATAGGTAAATTGGGTGCCAATTGTAACAATTTCTCGTTTGGAATAACAATCAATGTATTAACAGATTGTTCCATTTTTTCTAATCCAATTAATGCATTTTCATATCTACGTGATCCTTCCATCTGGAATGGCATGGTGACGATACCGACAGTTAGAATTCCCATTTTTCTAGCTAATTGAGCAACAACTGGAGCACTTCCTGTCCCTGTTCCACCACCTAATCCGCACGTAATGAACACCATGTCAGAATTATCTAACGATTTCTTTAATTCAATCTCACTTTCCTTAGCAGCTTCCTCACCAACTTTCGGATTACTTCCTGCTCCAAGACCACCAGTCAATTCACGACCGATGAGAATCTTTTTCTGAGCAGTTGTATATAATAAATCTTGAGCATCAGTGTTAATAGCGATAGTGTGAACGCCTTTGATACCAACTTGACAAATTCGATTGATAGTATTGTTACCACCACCACCAGAACCTACAACTTTTATTCGTGTGTGGTGTTTAGCTAATAATTTTTCAAGTTCAGCATCAATATCATTAATTTCTCGAGAAGATGCTTTTGAAATTTCTGGCTGAGCATTAGGTTGTGGTTCCTGTTGATAAGTTTCTGCAGGCTTACTTTCAGGTTGTTGTACCTGTGGCTTCGCCTGTTGAGAATTTTGTGAATATGACTCGTATCTATTTTCCTCCATAATATCCCTCACCAACTTTTCATGACTCTCACTCCTATATAAATTTAATGCTACTGTGGTAGATAGGGTAAAATTATATATATTGACGACTCTTTTTCAATGCATGAAATTCGATCAATTGGCTGATGTCTATGAAGAACTAGAAAACACTGCATCAGGTAATGACATACGTACCATACTATCAGATTTTTTCAAAAAAGTGGACAAGGATGACATTGCCATGGTTGCGTATTTAACATTAGGAAAAATATCAGCTGAGTATGAATCTTCCACCTTAGGATTTGCTGAAACTTCTATTCTAAAATCTATCGCTACCGCAGGTGGAAGAGAATTGAAAAAAGTAAAAGAGATTTTAAGAGAAACAGGTGACGCTGGTTTAACAGCTGAACAAGTTATGAAACAGAAACCAAAAACTCTTGTTCCAGTGGGCGAACTGACTGTGCATGAATTGTTTGATAAATTGAAATTAATCGCTAAAACGTCAGGCATGGGAAGTGTTGAAACCAAATCAAATACTATCGCAACCATTCTTCAAAAAACATCACCAAAGGGAGCAAAGTACGTTGTTCGCATTGCATTGGGAACACTAAGAATGGGTGTAGCTGAAATGGCTGTTCTTGATTCATTAGCTATTGCTTTTACTGGTGAGAAAAAAAATAAAGAATTCTTGGAAACAGCGTATAACATTTGTCCAGATGTTGGTGTAATCGCAGAATCTGTTGCAAGGAACGGATTGAAGGGACTAGATAAAATAACAATAAAAGTAGGCCGGCCAATAAAAATGATGTCTGCACAGCGTGTGAAAGAGTGGGAAGATGTTCTTAAGAAAATACCAGGAACTCTTGCAGCTGAAGCGAAGTATGACGGTGAAAGAGTGCAAGCGCATAAAAGTAAAAATAAAATCAATTTATTTTCCAGACGATTAGAAAATATTACTAGTCAATTTCCTGACTTGGTTGAGTATCTTGATAAACAAATTAAATCCGACGAGTTCATTATTGAAGCAGAAATTCTAGCGATAGATAAAGATGGTAATCATCTTCCCTTTCAAACACTAATGCAACGACGACGGAAGCATGACATTGAAGAATATATCAAGAAAATTCCCGTGCAAGCAAAGATTTTTGATTTACTTTATTTGGAAGGAAAATCATACATCAACACACCATATAAAGAACGAACGGAAACTCTCAGAGCATTGGTCAAAGAAAGTAAACATGTCACTAATTCAGATCAAATAATTACTGATGACATGCATGAAGTTCAAGATTTTTTCAAAAAGATGCTAGATGATAAACAAGAAGGTATCATGATTAAATCTCTTGATGGTGTCTACCAAGCAGGTACTCGCGGATGGAACTGGATTAAGTGGAAGAAAGATTATTCAGCAGAGATGATTGACACTCTAGATTTAGTTATTGTGGGTGCATTCTTTGGTCGTGGTAGACGGTCAGGAACGTATGGTGCATTACTTTGCGCTGCGTATAACAAGAAAGAAGATAGATTTGAAACTGTCTGTAAGTTAGGAACTGGATTGAATGATGAAGTTCTAGAAGAATTACCAAAGAAATTATCAAAATACAAATCTGTTAAACAACCACCGCGAGTTGTTGTAAGCAATGAAATGCAACCTGACGTGTGGTTCACTCCTCATGTTGTTGTTGAAGTTCTTGCAGCTGAGATAACTAAAAGTCCGTTTCACACACTTGGATATGCGTTACGATTCCCGCGATTTATTTCTTTCAGAGAAGATAAAAAAGCTGAGCAGGCGACAAGTAAGAAAGAAGTATTGGAGATGAAATGATTATTTCCCATATACAAAAACAACAGTCTTATACAACCGATGCTTCTTCACATAATTCGCACGTAACTTCTCTTTCTTAAATAGAGGTAACAATTTCTTTTTATCATCTACAGTGATAGCATTCACATTCATGTTCAAAAACATACTTTTCTCGAAGAAACAATACGAGCCACCCTTTGATAAACTCTTTTTTAATTCATGCAAGAATTTAGGAATATCTTTCACCTGACCCAGAACATTGAATCCGACAATTCGATCGTACTTACCTGAAGGAATTGATAATGACCTAATAAATTTAGAATCAACATTCTTTGCATGCACAGATTTCTTAAACTGTTTTAATTCCTCTTTAGATTGATTAGCCACAGTAATGTGTTTGAATGAAATCTTTTTACCAACAACTCTCTTTGTTAATCCTCCCATTGGGGAATTAATCACCAAAACTTTCTTTCCACCTAAATTTCCAATGTATCCTAAAATCCTACTAAATACCTGACCAGTCAATGGTACTTTATGATAAAAATGACCAAGCACCGCAAATATCTTTCTACGCAATTCAACATATTTCTGATCGTAAAACAACTCAATGGCGAAGTAGGCAGGTACTCCAAAGACAACAAGTGAACCAGATATTCTTAAAATGTCTAAAGCACCATGAGTTTCTTTGATAAACATAACCAATAAAAATGCCATGAATCCAATAGTGATCAATGGACCTATTTTTCCAAAAATAACTTTGTACGGTCTCTTTAATTCCGGCTTCTTAAATCGTAGCACAACAACACTCAATAGTACTGCAGAATACACCACTAATATTAGCGGAATCAACATATGCAACAACGTTTCGTAACTTCCTGCTCCTACAATGACTAAAGAAGAAACTACCAAAATTTGAAACACAATTGACACGTACGGACTTTTATGTTTTGGATGAATTCTGGCAAATTGTGTGAAAAATAATTTGTCTTCAGCTATAGCCATAAGTAATCGTGGCGCGGTAACAATCCAACCGGCAGTTGCTCCAATGACTGAAATGAAAATGAGTATTGCAAAGATCATTCCACCAATTGATCCGAAATGGACACCCCCTAAATCTCGTAGCGGTGCTACTGATTCAGAGAATTGTTGCCAGGGAATAGTTCCCATGGCTGTCGCAGCTAGTAAGAATGAAAGAACAGCAATGACTAATGTCCCATAAATCAAAGCTTTTGGCATAATTTTACTTGGGTTCTTTGTTTCAGCTGATAAGAAAATGGCAGATTCCCAACCAAAGAATGTTTCTGCAATGAAGAATATCGCAAGCACAACACTCATCGTTGGAAAGACAAAGAAAGGAGCAAGGTTCCCTGAGTTAAAACTGAAAAATCCAGGAATAATAATTGCCATCACTGCACTCAGTGTAATTAACGCAAAAGTTACCAAAACAAAAGTCGATGTCTGCATTCCTCTAAACGCAACGTAACTAAACGCAACGATTAAACCAATAGCAATTGGCACGTAGAGATTAGAATATTCAATAGGAATCAAGTACTGAAGTGCTCCAAGTAAAAGCATCGCTATAGTTACACTTCCTGCAATTGAAGTTGTCCAACCAATAACAAAACTCCAAAATCGTCCGTAACTTTGTTTAGCGAATTCATAAACTCCTCCTGCTTTTGGAAACATAGAAACTAACTCTCCGAAACACATCGCTATGTAAACAGATATTAAAGATAAGATTCCCCATGAAACTAATGATGCAGGTCCTGCATGTTTCGCACCAGCGGATGTTAAGAACCAGATACCAGTTCCCATGATGGAATTAATAGTAATTAATAGAATGACTTTGAAACTCAACGTTTTCTTCATTTCTTTTTCATGCGGTTGAACTTTGCGAATTTTCGCTTTCTTCATGTACTTTCTTGTTCTCAAGAAACGCGGAGCCCTCGCTCCAAATCTTACTAATCTTAATAATCTTCCATATCGAGCAAATCTCGCCATTCGTGCTGCTCTGGCAAGAATTCGAACTCCTCGTAATGCTCGAATTAAGACTAACCCTTCAACGCCAAGGAATATTAAATTAAATGGAATGGTAGCGATAATATCTAAGAAATGTTTTTTTACAAACCTGAAAAAATGAGGAGTTTCAAACCATCTAAAGTAAAGATCGGTACCAAAGATTAAGATAACATAAATGTCAAAAATGTCAATGAAAATGCTTAACCATTGCGGAACACTGTAAAAGAGTTCAATAATCGTTACTACAAGCAACAGAACTAAAGAAGGTGGTATCAATAACTGTACCAATGAATCAAGTTTACTTTTTGACATAAGGAACCTCTTTTTATGAAGTAAATATTTTAGGTTTATAAGTATTTCCTTCTCCCATACTTTTTTAAACTAATTTACTTTACTCAACTTATGGATTACCAAAAGCTAGGATTGAAAATTGGACTAGAAATTCATCAGCAATTGGAAGGAAAGAAACTGTTCTGTTCCTGTCCAACGACATTAAGAGATGATGAGCCACAATTTACCATCTCTCGTAAATTACGAGCAGTCGCTGGTGAATCAGGTTCAGTGGATGTCGCTGCGAAACATGAGCAAGAGAAAGATACTACTTTCATTTATGAAGGATATGATTCAACATGTCTAGTAGAAACAGATTCAGAACCACCGCATGAAATTAATTCGGAAGCACTAATTGCTTCGTTACAAGTTTCTACCATTCTTAACGCATCTATCCCGTCAACTATTCAAATTATGCGTAAAACAGTCGTTGATGGAAGTAACACTTCAGGATTTCAACGAACCGGATTAGTTGGATATAACGGATCATTATCAACAAGTTTCGGAGATGTATCCATTGATAACATTTCAATTGAAGAAGATGCGTGTAAGATTGTTAAAAAGGAAAAGAATAAAAGAATTTTCCGATTAGATAGGTTAGGCATTCCTCTTATTGAAATTGGTACTGGACCACACATGCATACACCCGAGCAAGCTATTGAAGTTGCTAAGAAATTAGGAAATATTCTACGATCATTATCCAATGTTAAACGTGGATTAGGCACTATCAGACAGGATGTAAACATTTCAATAAAAGGAGGAAATCGAGTTGAATTGAAAGGAGTGCAAGATTTGAAATCAATGAAAAAAGTTATTGACACTGAAATAAAAAGACAGATGAAAGGAAAAGTGCAGAAAGAAGTAAGGAAAGCTAATGCCGATGGTACGTCAAAATTTATGCGACCTATGCCTGGTGCTTCCAGAATGTACCCAGAAACCGACGTTCCATTGATTAAACCAAGTAAGAAAATTGATTTACCTGAATTACTTGATGAAAGAATTAAACGATTTTCAAAAAGTTTGAGTAAAGATTTAGCTGAGAAGATGGCGAAGTCAGATAAAAGTGATTTATTTGAAGAATTGATTAAAAAATATAAAATCAAACCAGCGTTCATTGCAGACGTATTGACATCATTTTTGACAGAAATAAGAAGGAAGTATGATGAAGATACAAGTAAAATTACTGATAACAATTTCAAAGAACTCTTTGAACTGTTACATAAAGGAGTAATTCACAAAGATATCGTTCTCGATGTATTGATTGATTATTCTAAAGGAACCTTTAATGTGAAAAAGTACGAATCAGTATCGACTGAAGATATCCACAAAGAATTAATCAAGATTATTAAATCACATAAAAACGCACCATTTGGCGCACTGATGGGAATGGCTGTTAGGAAATTAGCTGGGAAAGCTTCCGGTCAAATCATTTCTAAAGAGTTAAAGAAGTTACTGGATGAAGGACATGCATAAGAAAACTCTTTTCGCTATCATACTTCCATTATTCTTATTATTACTTTCGTACAAAATAGTTTTCTTCCTTACACCATTAACAGAACCACAACAAGAGACAATAAACTTTCTACAAGATGATTCAATGTTAACATTGAATTATGCTTCTGCAGAGATATCTCATTTAGAAGATGTGAAGAAAGTAATGCATTACACAAACTTTTTATTTTATGGGTTACTCTTAGGAGTTACACTTATTTTCACTTACCACAGAAAGAAAAAGAAAGAACTTTTGGCTTTGCTCAACATTAGTGGGAAAGCAACAGTGATCTTTCTTAGCGCACTATTATTTCTAGCATTAACCAGTTTCAATTTCCTCTTTACTGTATTCCATCAAATCTTTTTCCCGCAAGGTAATTGGATGTTTGCAACAGATTCACTCATTATTACAACATTCCCAACACCATTTTTCACATCAATAGCGATAAAGATATTTCTGCTTACCCTACCAATAGGCATACTTTTTATACTAGTAAGTATTCATTTAGAACATGATCGTAAGCGTGAAAGGCATTAAAGCCTGGATTTTTGTAATCCTATTTCTTATTAGTGTCATAGTGATTGCATTTTTCATTTTGAACGTAATTATTATTTTGTTACCAATTGTTTTACTGTTAATCATCTTAGGATTCTTAATCAGGTTATTTTCCAGAGGTAAGAAAGAACACAAAGATTACATTGACGTGAGTTTTAAAGAAAAATGAAACCATTAGCATTTATCAATTTCAAAACGTACCCGCAAGGATCAGGCAATAAAAGCGTAGCCTTTGCAAAGAAACTTAAAAAAATAAAATCGCCATACAAAATTATCGCTGTTCCACAGTTAGTGAATTTGTCAGAGGTAAGTAAACATCTTCCTGTCTATGCACAACATGCTGACTGCGTTCAATTGGGAAGAAATACCGGATATGTCGCACCAAAATCATTGAAATTAGCTGGTTGTCAGGGCGTATTTCTGAACCATTCCGAACACAAAATACCGTTCAGAAAACTTTCAGCAACAATTAAAGAATGTAGGAAAGTGAACCTCAAAGTTTTGGTTTTTGCAGGAAGTTTGTCTGCAATCAATAAAATGTTGAAATTAAATCCCGACTACATTGCCTATGAACCAGCAAAATTAGTTGGTGGTAAAATTTCAGTAACGTCAGCAAATCCGAAAGTTATCAGTAAAGCTGCTGCATTGGTTAAGAAAAAGAAAAAAGTGAAATTAATTGTAGGTGCAGGAGTACATTCAAAATCTGATGTTGAAACTGCACTATTACTTGGTGCATCTGGAATTGCAGTAGCCAGTGCAATTATGAAAGGAACAGATAAACAAATCAAAGATATTCTTACTGCACGACAATAAAGAGTTTATAAGATGCACCAGCATCTGGATACTCACTGCCAGCTTTGTAAACAGTAATATCAGAAGAATACGTCCCTTTGTCAGCACCATCAGCAGTTACCATCACATCAATGATTTTTGATTCCTGATCAGCAAGAGTGAAACCTGAACTATCATAAATTATTCTAGCACCACTTTCATCTTGCAATCCAGTAGGCTGTCCAATATTTACTGTAAAATTAGCAGGAGGATCACCAGGATTTCCAATATTCAATATACCGATACCCATGATTTCGTTATCCTGCTTAATTTTTACTGTACTTCTCGATAACGCAATTTGTTGTCCTTCATTAAATAATAAATTGTTTAATTGATCTTTAGTACGCTGATCTAAGAGAACAGTGATTTCATCCGCGTTAGAAATAAATTTATTGAGCAAGACAAAACCTAACGCCATTATTGACAGAGAAATAATAATCACTACAATCATATTTATTGCCAACTGTACTCCTCTCTTATTCATAATAAAAAAGAAAGAACAAAGGTTTAAAAACTTTACTTATGGATTTCGTATTCCTTAACAATCATAAGGACGAACAATCCAAGTAATACCGCACCGGCAATCATGTACCATAATCCTGGTAACAAAGTTGACGTTTGTAATGCTTGGTACATCCCCCAACCCATGACAATAAACCCTAACCAAAGGAATTTATCCAGTACTAACTTCATTACTTCAAATTCCTGTTGATCACTTAACCGTTTTTTTGAATTCTTTGCCATTTAATCACCTATGTTTTTACGAAAAATGTTTTTGTATCATATGGTACTTCAACATTATTTTCAATTTTCACAACCTCAATCTTATACAACAAATTGCCTTCTCTACTCGGAGCTTTAATGGTAACAGGCATAACCCTACTATCGCCACGTGCAAGATCCTGGGGAGAATTATCCCAATCAACCCTAGCTGTAATATCCTCATTATCAGTAGCACGGACCCAAGGAAGTTGCACACCAGGTTTAAATTCGGTGAATCCATCAGTTGGACCGCCATTCTGAACCCAAAAATTCACTTTTACTTTTATAGCTAAATCATCGGTGTTCTTAATACCAATAGCCTGAACTACCTCTTCACCAGCCTCTGCTTTTACTTGAGTAGCAGGAAATCCTAATTTCTTATTTCCTGTACGTAAATCATCAAGAATTTGTTGCTTAATTTGCTCCTGTACTGCGCTTGTAGTTGCACCAATATCCTTAAACTGTGTTCGTACAAACCCAAGACCTAAACCGAGAACGACGAATGCGATAACTACTACCACAATCATTTGAATGGAAAGATTAAGTGACGCTTTCTTCATTATATACACCTCTTTATGTTCTGAACTAATTTCCCTGAGTATAAAAAGCTTTCTATTTCACAACCAACTAAGCACAACAGAAACATTAAACACTAAGAAAACAACATAACCAATCAAGAAACTTGGAACAAAGGGAATACCTTCTTTGACTAATACTG
>NZBF01000014.1 GCA_002687775.1 Nanobdellota archaeon | reverse complement strand
GAAATGGCAATGAGAATGATTGTCTACAATATGGAAAGAATGATTAAGATTATGAAAAGCATGTTCTTAATCATTCAGAACTTATTCCGGACGCAGCCATAAGTATGCCAAACTTTTAAACCAACAATGCCTAACAACAGAATGATTATAAACACAATAACATACACAAACACACTTCCTCTTTTATTCATATCCCAAATGATTTTTTTTGGATATATAAAACTTATTGGAGTTGTGGTGTAATATCACAATTTCTCAGAACAATATTTTTATGCTAAAACAAACGAAGTAGCGGTTGAAACACAAAACCTCGCACAAGCTTCATAAGAAACCATCCCGTAATGAAAGTTCCTAGGCTGGCGATTAAAAAGAGGAATGTATAACCTAAATTCTTGAAGAAATTAGTTTCTTTACTACTTCGGGCAAACAGCCAGCCCCCAATTACTGCCGTGACCAGAGCAATCCATATTGTCCTAAATTCAAGATCAAATTCCCTGAATGGAAGTAGCAAACCCCATATATAAACAAAAATAAACATCAAGACAGAAGTCAAGGCACCGTACCACAAAGCTAAATTAATTTGCAAGCGTGTAGTTTGAGCACTGGACAATTTCCTATGAAGCTTAACAAGTAGTCCTATCTGCAGAACCAAAGTTATGACAACAACAATTGCAAATAGGATTATTTGTACAAGCATAAAACTACCGAACCAGTCGACCTCTCTTTCCCATATCCCAAATGCTTTTTTTAGGATATATAAAACTTATTGGAGAAAGTAAATTCTCATCACCTATTTTAACATTCAAAACAAACATTCTTAAATCCCTCATTTAAAATCACATGATGAAAATCACAGCGTTAATTTCATCAAACGATCAAATAATCTCTCTCAATGAACTTATAAAAAAAGTAAAACAAACAGGTGTGGATGAAATCATCGTAGCAACTAACAATAAATTAAAAATAAAAACAGTTCCAAAACAAAAAAACCGTGCAGCTGATTACAACGCAGCAGCAAAGAAAGCAACAGGTGACATCCTTGTATTAATTCATCAAAATACAACAAAATTTCCAGACGATTTCAAACAGCAAATAATAAACACTATAAAAAATAACAATGCAGGAGCATTCAACATCAAGTTCAACCATAAACATCCAGTGTTATCATACGTCGCATTCATGTCCAACAATTACAGAATGAGATTAAGAAAAATTCCATACTTCGACCAAACCATTTTCGTAAAAAGAGACATCTTCCAACAAATAGGAGGAGTACCAGAAATCCCAATTTTTGAAGACACTGAATTTTCAAAGAAATTAAGTAAATTACAATTCAGCAAATCAATAATTGAAACCAGCGCACACAGATTCACCAACAACGGCATTCTCTTCCACACGTTAAGAAATCAATATGTGAAATTATTACATTTTGCCAAGATTGACTCAGAAACCATCAGAAGGATTTATCAAACGTCCCGTAAATGACTTATTGAGTTTAACTCAATTGCTTTAGCAACACCATTCTCTAATACAAATTCAGAAACACCCGTATTGTAAAAGCCTAACTTCCTAGGCACCGTATCTTCCAAACTTAAACCAAGAAGGATACCCTGCAAGATTTTCAACGAAGTCCCGTGAGAAACTAATAACACTGTACCTGAATGATTCTGACTTAATAAAAACTTATGAAATGTAGACATCCGTTCATGCAACTGAATGAAACTTTCACCATGGTCAGGATGACGATGGTACAAATCACCATCTAATGCTTCTAAATCTGCTTCAGCAAGGAGTTTACCTTCAAATATCCCATAACTCATTTCACGCAACCTGTTATCTTTAACAAAGGGAGTACTTGGATGAAATTGAACAATCGGCTGAGAAGTATCAATACATCGTTTTAAATCACTGCAATATATAACAGAAAATTCTTCATTTTTCAACCGCTCACCAACTAATTGAGCTTGCTTCTTTCCCAACTCAGATAAATGACCAGGGATATGTCCCTGTAACCGACGTTCCCGATTTTCAATAGTCTGTCCATGCCGAACTAATAATAATTTCATAAAGAAAAAATTAGTCAAGCATTTATAAAATGTTTCAATCAAGTAACACTTGGTGATGGTCCTTTCTCTTCAATCAACCTGTCATAATTTTTTGGATGTAAACTGTATTCCATGCTTTTTCCAAAACGTGAAGGTCGCCGACCAAAATATCGAGCATGTTCATTGACATGTTCAAATGCTTTTTCATAAGAATCTACTCCAAACATTCCCGTACGCATTAGAATATAATCAGCCGTTGGTAATGCCACAATATCTCGCTGAGGGGTATTAAAGTTAATCATAAGAACATTAGAACTGCCGGGGGAACCAACAGTATTTACCGTGTACACACCATATGGTAATTGACCATCTGGAATTTTTGCCCAATGGGCTGCGTTAATATTTCTTTCATGAGATAAATCACCCCGTGTAAATACTGCTCTTTCATAATCAATGAACGCCTGCCTAATATCATCAAGCATGGTCTGAGTGATAGATTCATTAAAGGGCATCACTACCATGCCAGTATGGAAATATTCCACTGGCCATTTTGCGATTTGCGTTTGAATTCTTCCCTCAAATTCTGGGAATAATGATTCCATTTCATCAGTATGATACGGTTTGTTTGAAAGAGTTGTAAACCTTGGTCGTTTCTTGCCAGCATCCATCGCTTCTTCAGCCCGACCTGGATCCATCCAACGGCGATCCAACTTGACTAACACACCGTTGTTCACCATACTTTCAAAT
This sequence comes from Nanobdellota archaeon, assembly GCA_002687775.1. The sequence goes on along the minus strand of NZBF01000014.1, from coordinate 3,525 downwards.
TTATCGCCAAGCGTTGCTTTCACTGACGCAAACGCAGTGAGAGTGGCATGAGAATTACAAGAAACTATCATAGCATTATCATTCCTATACCTCTCAAACATCTCTGAATCGTCTACACGCGTTCCCCTAACACCAGCAAAGTAAAATCTATTCACTAATGTTTTGTTTCCACCACCATTGACCGCAAAGGGAAGATTGTAAGGTTTATACAAATCATCATGATTCCACTGATCCACGCCGTTACCATCTGTTAGATCGATAGCCAGGGCAATATTTTCCTTCTCCTTCTTCACAAAATCTTCAACACTGCCGTCACATCTGCCAACATGTTTCTTAATTAAACCAACCCGACGTTCCAAATCGCCAATTTTCTCTGGATCACCTAAAGCTGCAAACACCGGAATGTCAACATCTTTATGTCGTTCTAACAAATCTTTTAACCCTTGAGTTTTACTATCACTACCATCAGCATCGTCCGGATAATTTCCATACTTAACCATCGCTACTCGCATGCCTAAACTTAATTGCACGTCAGCGTCTCGCACAGCTACCGTACCTGCGCCCATGTTTAGAATCCATTTACTATCATCCTTCTTTGTCATACATTAAAGAATTACCACTACATATAAATACCTAAAGAAATTGGAGTGAAGAAGAGAAGTTCACAATACATATAAGCTTAACCACTGGAGAAAAACAAAAAATGAGGTTTAAATTTAAGTTTGGATTACCATACTATGGTATTGGAATCATATTTATTTCTTTAATTAGCGCGCAAGTAAACCATGACATCACCAGAAGACATTTCATTCTTATCGTCCTTGGAGGAATCCTAGTTACCATTTGGGGTATTAAGAAAGCGAAAGCACGATTAGCTACACTCGGTCCATCTTTGCCAAAAGACTGACTAGAGTATCATACTTGAAATGTTCTAAAGGAATAACACGAAAATATTCTTGATTTTTCCGTGAATGTAATCTCGGTGAAATTTCCAACTGTGTCATTAAGTTATGTTTCGAAATTATTCCAAAAAAACGAACATTGCCATTATCATTGTGACACACTACATGATAATCAGCAATGTGACTTTCTTCACCTTCATCCAATTTTGCTTCATCTCTAAACCTATCGTCAGGGTAAGCAACTGATTTCCAATCATTCAACGAACTCGAACTTATGCTGCGTAATCCTACTGATACATCTTCACCATCAATTCTTACAACAAAGTCAGCTCCCGCTCCAGCTGCATCACCGAAATATAATCCACGATTTTTAAACTGAATTCCCTTCGAAATAAGAATTTGCTTGAACGCTTCTTCAGTTGTCCAACATTGAACAAAATTAGCAACTTTCACATCAACATTTCTGTTTTGTTTCGCCCATCCTTCCATCTGAATTTTTTGCTCAGCTTGCTTCTGAAAAAATGTTTGCATCTCTGCTCCAATTGAATGTGATAAGAATTGTACCTCTTCCATACCTAAAGAATTATTTTATTATTTAAAAGAGTTATGATTTCCCTACACTTCTCCTTCAAAATGGGAAGGAATTATCCTAGACAATTGGTCAATACGAGATTCAATACCAGAGAGATTAAGAAGCGCATCAGTAACAAAATCTTTTGCCCGGCTTTTCATAACAGCAGCAGTTTTATCATCACCTGAACGTTCCAGCTCTATTGATGCAGTAAGAAAACCAATAGCCAATCCAATGTTATACCCATAGGAAACCGAATTATTCACAATCCACCAAAGGGTCGTTGGCGAATTCCGCAATCCTCTCTGTTTCTGAACATCCTTAACAGCCAGCTCCAAATCAACGAACGCTTTGGTCAATTTCCCTTTGTCAATGTACGCTAACGCACCATCAAGAATTTTTTGATGCTTCTCTTTATTTACAATCAAACCTTTCGACATAATGGTATTAATCTGAATTACTTTATATTATTTTCCAGTTTCTTAAACACAAGACAATAATGATGATGAACATTCGGTACAAATGAATACTTATACCCATAAGGAAATAATGTTTTATTATCCTGACACCAAATTCTCTCACCTCTAAACTGATAATGCTTCGCCATCTCTCTAGCAAAATCCCACGCCAACATTTGATAATTTCCCTTCTCCATATAATTCTGTAACACAACTACTAAATGACCACCAACTTTAACTTTATCTTTAATCTGTACAAATATATCAACTAACTTGTTCATAAAATCGTCATACCCCACAGCATTCCCTATATCTGCTGTATCTTCACTATACTGAGTGTCTAATCCTTTCTCTTCCCGCTTAGAAGAAGCTAATCCTTTCTTCTTCAACATCGGCCCATAGGGAGGAGAAGTCATCACTAAATCAATCAAACCAAATTCATTCTCTTTCCATAATAAATCAATTTGAGAAGAATTTCCTAAAACAACTTGTTGATTCATTTTAACATGTTCACCTGTTAACGTTGTTTGTTCAGCTAACACTTTCAACCGTGATAAAGCAATGTCAGCATACTTTTTCTGCAACTCGATACCAATACCTTGACGACCAGCCCTATGAGCGGCAACTAACGTACTACCTGTTCCTAAAAACGGATCAAAAACCACCTGACCAGGTTTTGTAAAGAAAGAGATAAATTCTTCAATCATATCTTCTGGATATTTTGCGGGATGTAACATCTCACTTTTACTTCTTCTTTTAGGATTATGCACAAACCATGTTTTCGTAAATCTCAACCAATCCTGCGCTGTCAGTTCATTCAATCTATTCTGTGGAGAAACATCACCCATAAACTATTCAAGAAAATTGTAAGTTTAAATTATTTCCGCTTCTTAGCTGCTTTCTTACCTGCAGCCCTTCTAACAGCGGTTTTCTTCTTCTTCGTCGCAGCAGCCTTCTTACCAGCTTTCACGTGAGTAGCTTTCTTCCGCTTAACAGTACGAGCAGCTTTCTTACCAGCTTTCATGTGAGTAGCTTTCTTCCGCTTAACTGTACGAGCAGCTTTCTTACCAGCCTTGACGTGAGCAGCCTTCTTTCTCTTAACTGTCGCTGCAGCCTTCTTACCTGCTTTCCTTCGCACAGCTACTTTCCTTTTCTTCGTTCGAGCCACTTTTTCAGCTGCAAGTGAACGTTTTATTGACTTCCTTCCACGAGACATTATTGCTTTTGCAATATTTCCTTTCTTATCCACGTAATACAGAAGTCCACTTTCCTTCTTAACACCAACCTTAAGAACTTTTTGAGTTTTAGTACGCCCTTTCTTCCGGCCTTTCCGAGACATTTTCGCTCGGGAGATATCACCTTTCTTATCTACAAAATATAACCAACCACTTTCTTTTTCAATGCTTGTTTTTGAAACAATTTCTCCCATTGCAATTCTACCTCTTTTTTCCTATCTGAGAGAATGATTTCGGCTATTTAAACCTTTTGATTTTGTGGGCTTTGTAGAAATGCCATTCGTTGAATGAGCATTTCCAAAACATTTCTTACTGCTCTTTCAATATTGTATGCCAGAATCTTACAGAGAAGTTCAACT
>NZBF01000013.1 GCA_002687775.1 Nanobdellota archaeon | reverse complement strand
TATTAAACGAAATAACAACTGATGATTATGTTTTACTTAATCGACAACACAATTTATTCAGTAAAAATAATCCTTCTTTGGTTCCTTATTTTCCAACATTCTTAGCAAGATCTAAAAAAATAACCTTCCCTAAGAAAATGAATAAATCAATACCTTTCTTATTGGGGGCTTTGGTTGCTGAAGGAAGTTTTCATCAGAAGAAAATTTTATTCAATAACAAAGATAAGGAATATTATGGAAAAGTTAAAAGATGTATTTTGGAGAATTTTCCTGAAACAACAGTGTACGAAAGAGATATCAAAGGTGATTGTAAAGAATTAGATTTGTACCATCAAAATGTTGTCCGCTTTTTAATAAATCTTGGTTTAAAACAAGTACGTTCTGACTTGAAGGAAATTCCTCACATCATTTTATCTTCTAAGAAAGAAATAATTAGAGAATTTCTTGTTTCACTGTTCGAAGGTGATGGATCTATTCAATATCTTTCAGACAAAAGACATGGTGGAAAATCGCTCCAACTCTATTATGATTCTAAAAGTAAGAAATTAATTTCACAATTAAAAATCTTATTACTTCATTTTGGCATTATTACTTCTTCTCCTTACAAAGACAAGAGAAATAATTGTTATCGATTAATCATTCCTGGCGTGGAAAATATCGCTATCTTTAGGAAGGAAATTGGTTTCTTCTCTAAAAGGAAAAAAGATATCCTTGATCAAGTTCGAAAAATTAACTCAGCTAGGATGAGTAAGATAGATTACATCCCGTTCCTAAATGATTATTTGAGAAAGAATTATTCGAAATCATTTATCAAGAGGAACAATTTTGATCGTTATAAAAACTTAGAAAAGAACTATTCCAAACTTATGAGATATCTTCGTCCAGTGGATAAATCATTGATTAATTGGTTGTTAAGAAATAAATATTTTTTCAACAAAGTTAAAGAAATAAAAAAATTAAAAGACAAAGAAGAAGTGTTTTCAGTAAAAGTGAATAGTTCTTGCCATTCTTTTATTGCAAATGGATTTGTTAACCATAACACTGAGGCAAAACTCAACCGAATGGCTGAGGAAATGTTGAAAGATATTGATAAGGAAACCGTTGACTGGAAACCTAATTTTGACAATTCGTTAAAGGAACCAAAAGTGTTACCCAGTAAATTACCAAATTTGTTAATCAACGGATCATCTGGAATTGCTGTGGGAATGGCAACCAGTATTCCGCCGCATAACGTCACTGAAGTTCTCAATGGAGCAATTGCACTTATTGACAACCCAGAACTTTCCATTCAAGAATTAATGACCATCGTCCCGGGACCAGATTTTCCAACAGGAGGAATCATCACAACTAATAATACTCTCACGCATGGGTATGCTCATGGGAGAGGAAAAGTCAGAATCAAGGCAGTAATTGATATCGAAGATAACAAATTAATCATTCGAGAAATTCCATACCAAGTGAATAAATCTGAACTTATTCAGGCCATAGCTCAATTGGTGAGAGATAAACGAATAACTTCAATAAGAAATATTAGCGATCAATCTGACCGGCATGGTATTCGTGTAGTCATTGACTTGAAAAAAGACGCTGACCCGAATGTTGTTATTAATCAACTGTACAAATATAGTAGATTACGTGTATCTTTCAGTTTAAATTTGCTTGCATTAGTTAACAACGAACCGAAAACGCTTGGACTGAAACAATTTCTCTCACATTATATCGATCACCGAAAAGAAATAATTACAAAGAGAACTGAATATGATTTGAGGGAAGCAGAGAAACGTATCCATATTTTGAATGGACTTATCATTGCCATTGATAACATTGACGAAGTAATTGCAGGTATAAAGAAATCTCCAAATGTGCAAAGTGCACGTGAATTCTTGATGAATACTTACCAGGTAAGTAAAATTCAAGCGCAAGCAATCCTTGATTTACGTCTGCAAAAATTAGCTTCACTTGAACAACAGAAAATTAAAGATGAACATACAGAATTATTGAAAAAAATCGAAGCGTACAAAGATATTTTGGGCGACATTCAAAAAGTGTATGCCATCATTAAACAAGATGCTGAAGAATTGAAAGAAAAATATGGTGACAAACGAAGAACACAAATTGTTGAAGGTGACGATGAAGATGTTGACATGGAAGAATTGATTAAAGAAGAAACCATGGTGGTGACCAAAACACATGCAGGGTACGTGAAACGTATTTCATTAGATGAGTATAAAACGCAAAGACGCGGTGGTAAGGGTGTCAAAGCAGCAGGTATGAAAGACGAAGATTTCGTTGAACTCTTGTATGTTAGTTCAACTCACGATTACTTACTTATTTTCACCGACAAAGGTCAGATGTCCTGGCTGAAAGTATATAACATTCCTGAAGGAAGCAGACAGGCGAAAGGAAGGCATATCTCAAACTTAATTCAACTAAAAGAAGATGAAAAAGTTTCTGCAATTATCCCTGTTCGTGATTTCAAAGATGGATACTTATTCATGGCAACTAAGAATGGAACGGTCAAGAAAACCAGTTTGATGGATTTCTCAAATGTTCGTCGTGGTGGTATCCGAGCATTAACATTAGATGAAGGTGACACTTTAGTAGGCGTAAAATACACAACTGGGGATCGAGAAATAATTCTCGCAACTAAGAACGGCGTAGCGAATAGATTCAAGGAAGCCGATGTACGTCCAATGGGTCGCACAGCGAGAGGAGTTAGAGGGATTAGGTTGGCACAAAATGATGCAGTCATTGGGATGCTTGCCGCTGAAGAAGGATCACACATTCTTACTATTACCAATAAAGGATACGGTAAACGAACTCCAGTGACTGATTATAGATTGTGCAACCGCGGAGGTAAGGGTGTTATTAACATGAAAATTACTGAGAAGAATGGTCCTGTTAAAGCCGTCATGTTAGTTCAGGGAGACGAAGAAATTATGCTTGTCTCTAAGAACGGAATTGCTATTAGAATGAAATGTTCGGACATCTCAGTTATCGGCAGAAGTACTCAAGGCGTACGTGTTATGAGGTTATCCGATAATGATACATTAGCAGCAGCAGCAAAATTTGTTATTGAAGATGAAGAAAATGGTGAGATTCCCGAAATACTTCCTCCCAATCCACCTTCCGCTCCTGAATCACTTGTTGAAATTCCAGCTGAGACGTTAACACCGGAAAGCCAATATGACGAATCTCCCTTTTTACCGGATGATATAAACTTTTTACCACCAGAATGAAATCTTTCGCTATTGTAAATCTTGGATTAGAAAAAGTTGCTCAAAAGGAAATAAGAGAATTGATTGGAAAGAATGCCGAAATATCCAAAGGAATTCTTATTTTCGATGCAACAAAAAAGCAGCTAGAAACATTATCGAAAGCACAATCTATTCGAAGAATATTAATTCATATAGGAACAACAACAAAAATAGAATGTAATTGGAAACAATATTTTAATAAAAATACTTCGTTCAGAATTCTTGTAGAAAATGTCAAAGGTGAAAAAAATAGACATAACATTGCTTCCAAATTAGGTGATTTAGTGTTTAGCAGTATCAAGAAAGAACTAGATTTTGAACAAAAAATTCGCATGAAGAACCCGGATATTGTCATTGTTGTTTTTTCTAATCATGTTGGCATAGATTTACATGGGGAGATGGATCAAAGAAAATATAGATTATTTCCGCATGCCGCATCAATGCGTGGTGATTTGGCATACTTCTTAATACGAACATCTAAATTTCAACCAAATGAAAAATTACTTGTTGGCTTTTGTAATGATGCAACGTTGGCAGTTGAAGCTTCAATGTATGTAGAAAAGCACAGCAAGACAGCGCACGTTTTTGCATTCGATGATAACATACAAAGTGTCACAGCTGCCAAAAAAAATGTTAAGATTGCAAAACAAGATTTGACCATAAGCAAATATGATTTGGAAGAACTTGAAGTAAAATACGGTCACAATTTTTTTGACAGAATAATTTTCCAATTAACAAAGAAACATGAGAAGAAGATCAAAGAGCTATTTTATCAAGTACAATTATTGTTAAAGAAAAAAGCAACCCTGTTGATAATTTCCAGGGAAGCATTTAATTATGATATACCAAAAGAATTCACCATCATAGAAAAATCGACGGTTAGCAAAGGATCTAACTCGTACAAGTACATTCTCATGGAAAAAAAGACTTAAATACCATAACTCCTTTCTTGAGTTATGCAGGAACTCATTGCACGTACTAAGAAATATTTTCGTTTCGAGAAACAAGAAATAATTCAATTACTTATTGTTACCTTATTTACTGGTTTCATATTTACTTTTCGTGATTGGGGAATCGAAAGTTTGGATGCAGGTTTAGGGTTCACTCATCTTGTTTTGGCTATTCTGCTTGCTTTGATTGCATTATTCTTCCGAGTTTCTGTACAAAAAATCACAGGGTTCGCTTTCGGATTCAATTCAACATTTATGTTATGGTGGGCAGGTCTCATTATTAGTCTAGTCTTGGTGTTCATTTCCCAGGGATATGTGCCAATTCTTCTTCCTGGTGGAATTGCCATGGCAATGATGGTTCGCCATCGATTAGGCGAGTTCAGATACGGTTTTAATTACTGGGAGCAGGGAATTATTGCCTATTCAGGAAGTTTAGCTAACATCTTACTTGCTGTCATTTTCAAAATATTACTTTCATTCAATCCAGAAAGTTGGTTCTTGCACAAGGGTTTATTCATGAATATTATTCTTGCACTTACGATAGCATTACCACTACCTAAACTTGATGGCATGACTGGGTTCTTTTCCAGCAGATTAACCTACTTCTTTTCGTATGGTGTTTTAGTGGGCATCAGCATCTTAATTTTCTTCACTACCATAATTTGGACAATGCTCGGTGGGTTAGCAATAGGAATCCTTATTTGGTTATTATTTTACACAATGTATGAGGGAAAAATTGGTTAATGTTAAAGAGCACTGGGTAGAACTTCTTGCAACGTTTTTTCTAGCAGTAGGTTTACTTATTTCATTATTAACTGAAGCACCCCGTCTTGCTTACGTAATCATTCTCTTAAGCGGTTTTCTTGGTGGTCGCACATTGTATGTTAAGAAGAGAACTGAACCCATTTTTCCTTTTGTCTTTATCATCCTTGCATTCATTTTTGGCTATGTAATAGCGTCATTTAGAGTATCACGTACAATGGTGTTAATACTCTTTTTTGGAACAGCATTGGTAAGTTATTACCTTCATAAGAAAAAAATTATCGGAATATTTAAAAGTAAAGACTTCTATAAGTAGGTTATGACAACAATTGAAGCAAAAAGTGTCATGATTGGAAGACGTCCAACGTCAAGTAATCATGAAAGTTGGATTGCTATGATTAGTTTCTTTAAGGATAACAATCCTCATTTGAAAGCAAAAGTACCATTTCATGTTGAAGAATTTCCTTCCACTGAAAAGGTTCGTTTGAGAGAATTACGTAACGTTTCTTATTATTTAGCTGGAAATGATCTGGTGGTAAACAACTTAACTTCAGTGAGTTTAGACAAACAAGAAGGAATTATCACTTTACGTGGTAAGCAAGAATTGCCTAGTTAACAACAGTAAACCTTTCCTTCTCACACATCACAATCATCAATGCATTCTCACGCACAGATTTAAAAGATTGAAATGTCAACAAATCTTGCTCACTTGGAATACATCGTTTGTGCGGATGTGAATGTAAGTGAATCAATGCGGAAGCTGGACACGGTTCTGAGGAAACATGACTGAATGATTGCTCATGGATGACTGGTTGAAATATTTCAGATATCATAAATTCATTTCCATTAACATTTCCAAGCAAACAAACAGAAAATTCCTGTCCTTCATTATCAAGAAATTGTTGTTGTAACTCTTTCAATGATTCTTCAGAAAACTCAACTGTGACATCATCAACAATAATGGAAAACTCATCATCAATGACTGAACTTACTAACTTCCCTGCGATAATATCTCCAAGTGGCCAGGATACTAAGACATAACTAAGCATCAGAAGAACAACCAAAACTCCACTTATCAATAATAAAATTCTCTTCCACGCTTCCAATCCTTCCTTTCCATCAAGCAATTCTTCTTCAGCTTTCTTCCAATCTTCCTTTAAATCTTCAATATCCATTACGAGTATTGCATTATCTTAATCTTTATATAGAATACGATTCTGAAATTTGATATGATTAAAGATTTCACTCCTCGTTTATACCAGGAAACAATTCTTGCAACGACGACGAGGAAAAACACGTTAGTTGTTCTTCCAACAGGTATGGGGAAAACTGCCGTGGCATTCTTACTGGCAGCGCAACGGTTACAAATGTACCCAAATTCAAAAATTCTTATTCTCGCGCCTACGAAACCATTATGCGAGCAGCATGTTCAATCATTTCAAAAACATCTAGATGTCAACCCAGAGAACATAGTTTTATTCACGGGAAGTGTGGCTCCAAAAAAACGTGCAGAAATGTGGAAAACAGCCCAAATTGTTGTATCGACACCACAAGGCTTAGAAAATGATATTATTAACAAACAGATTAATTTAGCTGAAGTGAGCCTACTAACTTTCGATGAAGCCCATCACGCGACGGGTAATTATGCCTACGTGTGGATTGCTAAACAATATGAAAAAACGGCTCAGTATGCCCGCATTCTTGCATTAACGGCAAGTCCAGGAAGTGACCTTGAAAAAATTAAGGAAGTGTGCCAGAACTTACATGTGGAAACTGTTGAAGTACGCACGGTGAAAGATCCCGATGTGAAACCATATGTTCAGGAAGTTGAACATGAATGGGTTAAAGTAAAACTCCCAAATGAATTTAAAAAAATTCAAAAATTTTTAACGGATTGTCTAAAATCAAAATTACGGCAAGTTCAAGAAAATTTATTCATACCCGTCCCTGAAAACAAAATTGAACTTCTCAAACTCCAGGGAAGTTTACATGCTAAATTGGCTTCTGGTCAACGTGATTTCACTGTGATGAAATCTATCTCATTACTAGCTGAAGCATTGAAAGTGCATCATGCTGTTGAACTTCTGGAAACTCAGGGAATTCAACCCTTATACAAATACATGAAAAAAATTCAAGATGAATCGAGAACATCAAAAGTTAAAGCCGTAAAAAATTTAGTGATTGATACGAATTTCAAATCGGCCTTCGTGTTTGTTGAAAAGTTACATGAAGCAAATATCCAACATCCAAAATTGATTGAACTAAAAAAATACGTTGACAAAGAGTTGGAAAATGAAGGATGTAAAATTTTGATTTTCACTCAATTTCGTGATTCTGCTTTATCAATCTTAGATACTCTTGAATCCATCCAAGGATTTCGCGGTAGTTTATTTGTTGGTCAAACAAAGAAAGGAAATACAGGTTCCACGCAAAAAGAACAAAAAGAAATAATTGAAAAATTTTCAAACGGATTATTTAATGTTCTTATCGCTACCAGTGTGGGAGAGGAAGGTCTTGACATTCCACAGGTGGACAAAGTTTTTTTCTACGAACCAGTGCCTTCTGCAATTCGATCAATTCAACGTCGTGGTAGAACGGGTCGGTTGGAAAAAGGACAAGTAATCATGTTCATGACTGAAGGTACTCGAGATGTGGGTTATAAATGGAGTGCGCATCATAAAGAAAAAAGAATGTATCGTACATTAGAAAAAATAAAGAAAGAATTTGTTTTGGAAAAACAACCAACATTACAACCATTCTTAGAAAAAGAGCAGCAAGTTCTTGTTGTTGCTGATTACCGCGAGAAAGGAAACACAATTATTAAACAACTGATGGATCTTGGATTATCTGTCCGATTAGAGCAGCTTTCTTCAGCAGATTACTTACTTTCCGGCCGAGTGGGAGTTGAATTGAAAACTGTTCCTGATTTTGTACATTCCATTATTGACGGTCGGTTAATTCCGCAGGTGAGAGATTTGAAAAAGAATTTCGAAAGATGTCTGTTAATAATTGAAGGTGAGGAAGACATTTATTCTATTCGTAAAGTGCATCCAAATGCGATAAGGGGAATGCTTACTTCGATTACTATAAGTTTTGGTGTCCCCGTCATGTATACAAAGAATCCGCAAGATACTGCCGGCGTTCTTGCAGTTATCGCTAAGAGAGAACAAGATAAAGAAAGAGATTTTAGTTACCACGATCGGAAACCATTATCCCTCAAAGAGCAGCAAGAATTTATTGTGTCATCATTTCCTACAATTGGTGTTAGCCTGGCACAGGAATTATTGAAAAAATTTGGTTCTGTTAAAAAAGTACTTAATGCAAGTAAAGAAGAATTAATGAGTGTTGACAAAGTTGGTGATAAGATATCTGACAGAATGATTGAAGTTATTGAAAAGGAATATGTCAAAGAATAATTTTCCCTTTCTGCCATTCTTTTAACACGAATCGTCCTGCCGTATCTAAATTAGGATTGCCACCCCTTGACAATTTCTTAAATTTGATTGCAATGTGTTCAAGAACTTCTTCTGCATCTTCACCGTCAACTTCAAAATGTTTTTTGAACAAGACCATTTCACTTTCAATCAACCGCAAAGCTACTAATTCCGGATCTTTAATAGTAGCATAATCAATCGAACCAGTTCGACCATATTTACTTTTATCATCTTCCTTTCTAGGAAACACACCAGGTGTATCTAACACAACTATTTTGTTATCAACTCTTATTTTCTGCAACCCTTTCGTAAATCCTGACTGAGAAGATGTTCTTGCAGCACCTTTCCCAGATAAAGCGTTAATCAATGAAGATTTCCCAACGTTGGGATATCCTAAAATGCCAACAATGACATCTTTACCACGCGACATTTCTAATATTTTTTTCTTTAAAATCGTTGTCCCTAAATGTTCAGTGCTTGAAATAAACACTGATGGTTTCAATGTTCTTTTGATTTCTTCAACTTTTTTCTTATTAACTAAATCACATTTATTTATCACAAAAAGTAACTTCTTTCCCGATTTGTGAACTTTCACTTCAATTTCACTGTTTCTCGTCTCTTCAATTGACCGCGCGTCAAGTACTTCAATGATAATGTCTGCTTCTTGAATTACTGTATTGACATGTTTCCAGAACGATGGCATTCCATAACCCTATGATAGAAATATATAAATATTGCTTTATTGGTCAATTGCACAAGTATTTTAAATAAAACAATTTTTGATAATTGATGGTTGATATTCGGAAAGTTACCAGAGAAACCTTACCTGATGGTGATTTAGATAAATTAGTTGATTTATATTTGACATGTTTTTCTGAAAGAATCCAACCTGGAACGGAACAAAAAAATTCTGAGGAAGATATCAAAGATGCTCTAGATAACCGAACATTACATGTTGCTTACGAAGGTAAGGATATTGCTGGTTTCTTGGTAAGTGATGATCTCACAGGGTCTCTTGCAGCCCTTTTTGATTTAGCAATAAATTTCAGTAATTTCAGAGATAAATCAAGCCACTACCAAGTTGACTTGGCTATTCTTGGGTTTTTAGCACGTGGTGCCTGTTCTAACACCTTACCAGAAAAATTTATTGAAGAAGGTAAGATTCGATCATACATGCACGCCCCCTTTTCGAATGTTCTGCCAGGTGATATAATCAAATATGCAACAGCTGTACACCCTGAACATAGAAGCAATGGTGTTGCTCGTGATTTGAGCATGACTTTAGCGGAAGAAGCGCGTCAACGAGAGGTTAGGCATATTTTCACCCTTTGCACCAATGATCCCCACATACGTGCAATGAACGATTCTTTAGGTTACTTACCAATTGTAGATATTGAACCCTTTTACGCAGATGGAACCAAAACAACGTTAATGGTAAAAGATTTCCAATGACCTTCAGCAAAACTTTTCCAAAAACCGTTAAAGGATCTAATTATCCACAATGGGAAGAAATCTTTCTTACAAAAGACGAAGAACACCAGGTTGAAGAAGATTGCCGCATTAAAAATAACCATCTTTTTGAGGAATGCATTTTTGACGCGAAGCAGATATTACAGAAGAAAGGTTTGGGTGAAGAACAACTAATTATAAACACAGCTATTGCTTTGTTTGAAAAGAGAGCATCACATGTAGTTTTCCTGAAAGAAAGTAAAGCGAAGGAGAAGTTTGATTTTACTCAACAACCGGTCCCTTCTCAGCACTCACCAGCGACGCAACAAACATCGCAGCAAATACAACCATAAATGCAATTCCCCAATTCAAACTTGCAGGATATACCCAATAGGCAGAAACAATAAATCCCAACATTGCAGATAACATAAACGTTTTCTTCAACGGTGCTGCAACCCACTTCTTATCAACCATACTGAAATGTTTATTTTCAGTTATTTAAGTTTTTCTGTAAATGAAATCTTTCAAATGAACATTTTTACGTCTTTTTTGATGTTCTGTTTAAAACTTTTAATCTTTGCTCATGAGCCACTGGTCAAAAAACCCACTGGACATCTGCGGACAGAGTTTATATACAAGTAAATTCTAAAGTAATGAAAAAGAGGACACGCAAAACTTTTAACAAAAAGTGATCGGTTTGCACCTAAAACTTTTTTGTGAGTTCTGCTCACAATTTCTTTTTCGATATACTCCATGCTTTGAAGCATGAAAATATGGAAGTAAGAACAATGAAAATTACAACTAAATTAAGAGATCTAAAAGATTGTTTTGAAGTAACTATTTACAAAGAAATTAGAAAAAATATAAATATTTTTATCGGAGATATTGTTATTCTCGACTTGAATGGTTCTGAAATTATACGTCCTGTTAAAGCTGATTTTCATGTTTCACTTCCGAAAAGATTTTTACCAAATAAATCCCATTTTGATGAGATTAATCTCTTAATCAAAGGAATTCATAAAGCAAAAAGTTGTTTGGAAAGAACCACTAGAAGAACCTCTAAACAAAACCTAGACATTCGTTCATGTGTACCTTCAAATACAATTTTTGAGCGTCCACTCTACTTGATTGAAAGAGAAAATAATTCTTCCACTGTTTGGTACCCCCATGGCAGTAAATTAAAGCCAATTACAATAAAGAATTTTGTCGATATAAACAAAATTGCAGAGTTAATGGGATTTTATTTTGGCGATGGTACAACATGTCAAGGTATTAGAAGCTTCAGATTAACAAATTGTGAGCCTTCTGTACTAAATTATTGTTTAGATGTGCTAGAAGAGTTAGGGATGGGAAAGACCAGTGTAAAGTTCAGATAATTTACAGTACTGATAAAGAATTAACTACAGAAATAGTGGATAGGTGCATGAACTTTTGGAGTGAGACTTTGAATTTGAAACTTACACAAATAGTTTCTGTAACAAAATCCAAGAATGTCAGAGAAACAAAAATGTATGGTTCAGGAAGAATTTGCATCGATAGTGCTGTTTTAACTGAAATTTTTTTAAATGGTATTATGCCATGGGTTCTGAGTCGAGTAATTAATCCACAGAACGAAACTGATAAACAGTTACTTCATGGTTTTATCCGGGGCTTATTGGCTGCTGAGGGTTGTGTTTATATTAACAAACATGGTAGTCTGGTAAGAGTAAGTATGGCATTTGATCCACATTCTAAAGAATTGGACCTGTACAAAACACTTTTAGAAAGAATGGGAATAAGTTATCATACAGTAAAAGGAAATGAGCTTATAATACAAAAATATGCAAATATGATGAAACTTATGGAAATTGATGCTTTCAAGATTCATACACTAAGAAATTTTAAATTTATGTCTAGTTTCAGAAATCACAAATATTTCAAAACCCATTATCTCGAATCAGATCTTCAGCAACCTTCTGCGCTTTCTTCCTCTTCTGTTGATGCTCCTTTAGAAATGCAGTAACCTTCTCGATAAGAATTTGTTTTAATTCTCCTGTCAGCAATTTTCCCGATTTGTAATCATCATGGATTTCTTTCAATTTCTTGTCATTTGGTTCCATTCCGTAAAATAACATCTGGAAGGCAACATCAATGTCAGGATTCCCTCCCCTCTTACGATGTTCTTCAAGAGTAGCCTGACCACCAGAAAAAGCATATTTTTTAATCTTCTTAGCTGCTTCTTCTGATGTGTCTGTCAACGCAATATAAGAATTCTCATCAGAGGATGACATTTTTCCCCCTTTCAATCCTGGCATGAATTTATTATAAGTAGAGCTCACTTGGACGAATTTAAATGCTTTAATGCGCTGTGAGACATCACGAGCTAGGCGTAGATGAACATCTTGATCTGCACCAACTGGAACAACAACTGGAATAGGTCCCTCAAATTCAGGAAGTTCTGCATGCAAGATGTCAGAAGCTTGTAATAACGCCGATGTCATTTTTGCTGGCGTGACGTCTTTTCCATAAATTGCTTTCATTTCATTGAATGTTGTATGTCGAGCGAGCATGTTACCCAGTTTGTAATAGGCACTTGATTTTTTTCCGTTAGTTGAACGCATTGATTGAAAGTAGAAATCACATCTCTTGGGATCTAATCCAAGAGCAATATAATTTGTAAGATACTCCTTAATTGCGGTTTCTCGCAGCTTCTTCATATCTGGGTTCCTAGAATTGTACGCTTCAATATCAGCAACTGCCAAGTACACTTTTGCTCCCAATTTCTGATAGAAAATAATTTGATCAGCGACAATCTTATGACCAAAATGGAATTTCCCAGAAGGCATTAAACCAGTGAGCATTACAAATGGTTTCTTTTTTTCAACACATTCTACAATTTTATGAAAATCTCTGTGTGCGAAAATAATTTCCCTTCTAAATAATACGTTTTTTTCAAAAACTTTTGGAAGCCCTTTCAGCGGACGTAGACCAAACTCTTTAATGAGTTTATTATAATCTACGTGTCCTTTCACTTCCCAAGGCGTTACTTTATGTGGCATGAAAGAAGGTACAAATCAGTGTTTATATATTTTCGCACACATTTCTTTATACACATGTTGCATAACTAATTTCAAATTCTCACAATCTTCAGCATTGTAATCCATTAACAATTGTAACCATTCTTTTTCTCCACTTGCATGGAATGATTTCCACAAATCAACCGGATTTCCATACAAATGTGAAGGACGCCGCAAATCTAATTTTTTTTCAATTTCTTTCAATCCACCTTTTAATCCTAAATTTACACACAATGGTTTCAAATCAATATGGGTTACATGCGTTGTAACCCCTAATTTTTTCAATTTAGGTAAATCGAAGGAAGAACCATTAAATGTAACTGTAATCTTATACTTCTCTAATTGCCTCCCTATACTTTCTTTTGATAAGTTTACACCCTTCACAAAGAAATTAGTATCATAATAATTTGAAATGCCGACTAAGATAACGTTACCGTAAGAATCAACTTCAATGTCCAAAAAGCAGCAATCTTCTTTGAAATAGTCGTACAACCGCCACATCTCTTTTCCAGGAAGTTTATCAATGAAATAAGAAGCATCTTCGTTAATTAACGCTCGCTGTGCCTCTTTAATCTTACGATTGTAATATTGTTTCCTCTGAGAAGAAATACCTTTCACATCACTTCGAAGAAATTCATTCCAACCAGAAACCTGTTTCAGAATACTCTTCTCTTTCCTACTTCTTATTTTCTCCAAAAAAACGAAAGAATTTCTAATCATACTACATCAGAATTCACAACATTTAAATACCTTTTCCAAAATATAGCTTCTATGCCAAATCTTGTATTGTTTGGATTACTTAATCCGGTAACTATTTTAATAGTAATTTTTGTTCTTTCAGGGATAAAAATAGTTAAACAATATGAGCGTGGAGTAAAATTTACTTTAGGAAAATATTCTGGAGTCATGCAACCTGGTTTGCGAATAGTTATTCCACTTATTCAATCGTGGGAGCGAGTAGACATGCGGGTAAAGGCAGTAGATGTACCGGATCAAGATTGTATAACCAAAGATAACGTTTCCGTGCGAGTAAATGCAGTGTTATATTTCAAAGTAGCAGATGCAACAAAATCTATCTTAGAAGTAGAACGATATTTCTTTGCAACTTCTCAATTATCTCAAACGACTATGCGAGATGTCGTAGGAGAAGTAACGTTAGATGAGTTACTTATGAAAAGAGAAACATTATCCAAGAGAATTCAACAAATTGTTGACAAAGCAACTGATCCGTGGGGAATTGTGGTAACTTCTGTTGATTTAAAACATATTGAACTTCCACAAGAAATGAAGCGAACGATGGCAAAAGAAGCTGAAGCTGAGCGTGAGAAGCGAGCTGTTATCATTAAAGCATCGGGAGAAGTCATTGCAGCGGATAACATGGCTAAAGCTGCTAAAACTCTAGCATCAGCGGAAGGGGCTTTACACCTAAGAACATTGCAAAGTATTAATGACATGTCCAGTGATCAGAGTAATACGATTGTCTTCGCCGTGCCATTAGAAGTACTGAAATCATTCACCAAAAAATAATTCTTATGAAACTCATAGATGAATTGAAAGAAGTAGGAGAACCTGATCGCGCGAAATTGTTACAAGGTTTTTTCAAAACTGGCCCTGGCCAGTATGGTGAAGGCGACGCATTCCTTGGAATTCCCGTTCCGGTAACAAGGAAAATAGCTAAGAAATATCGTGATTTACCCTTTGAAAAAATTGAGACGTTGCTTGAAAATAAGTTTCATGAAGTTCGCTTGGCAGCTTTACTTCTCCTTGTTCATCGATATGAAACGGGAACGAATCAGGAAAAACAGCAAGTGGTAGATTTCTACCTAAACAACACAAAAAGAGTAAACAATTGGGATTTGGTTGATTTGAGTGCCCACAAAATTCTTGGTGCCCATTTGTTGCATAAAGATAAATCAATTCTTTACCACTTAGCAAAATCTAAGAATCTTTGGGAGCGGAGAATTTCTATAATAGCAACTGCTTGGTTTATCAATAAAAATCAATTCGAAGATACCATAAAAATATCTGAAATATTGTTACATGATAAACATGATTTAATCCATAAAGCTGTTGGCTGGATGTTACGTGAAGTAGGGAAAAAAAATCAGGAAGTCCTTGAACATTTTCTTAATAAACATTACAAAACGATGCCACGAACAATGTTAAGATATGCAATCGAGAGATTTAATGAAAGGAAAAGACAACATTACTTGAAGAAATCATAACTCAACAACAACTGTTTTTTTCTTCAAATCAACTTTACCTATTTTCTTTTGTTTCCCAAGTTCAGTTTTAACAGCTTCCCATCCCTCTTTTTTCTGCAAGGCATCGATGATGTTTAACAATTTCTCCAACTTGACAAATTCAGAATACACTAATTCCCCCTTTGCTGTACTTTGTTCAATTTCTTTCTCTAATTTATGAACAGTTTCATCCTGCTCTTTAATTATTCTTTCCATTTGGTTAATCTTTTTTTGGTACGGAGAATTCTTAATTAATGGATTCATTAATTGGAGTGATTCGGAATACGTCAAAGTTTCAGAATCAGCTTTACCTTTAGCTTTCAATTCCGTTGGAGTTATTTCATCTCCGTACACAAATCCTTTAGGATGTTCAATTTCTTTGATTAACTTTTTTAATTCTTTAGAAAGTAATTCAATGTGTTCATCTGTAATTTCACTTGGCTTCGTATTTTTATCCACTGAAGCTCGAAAACACACTTCTTCCGCATACGTTCCACCAAGTCCAATTTGTGTAGCCAGAGCTTTCACAACTGAATCTTTCTCACTTCTCTTCAAAATCTTCAAATCATCTTTCAACCAATTAAATCCTTCGTCGGGATACAAATATTTTTCTTTTGGTTTCAATTTACGTGAGCGGTAACTCTGCCATTCCAACACAGAAATAATCATTCCCTTTGAATCCAATAACAACACATTTCCTTTTGAAAACAATTCAATGACTAATTGAAATTTTTCTGCTTTCTGCAAATCAATTACCAAAATCCGTTCAGTATTTTTTTGTTTAAAATCAACAACAGTAGCATTTTGAATATATTTTCGTAACTGCATGCAAAATGAAGAAGGTGCAGCGGTTTCTTTCTTTACTTCAGTCTGATTAATAACGCTTCCTGGAATAACTCTAACGAGAATTTTACCTTTGCCGGAAACATGGAATCGTAAGACCAATTCTTTCTTTGCCGGATGATATATCTGATCCAACCGTCCTTTCTTCAAGAAAGACAGTTCATTAACGATAGCATGAAGTTCTAATGAGGTTATTGATTTTTTCATTCTAGATATTTACTCCATGTTCTCTCAGAAATAAAACTAATTCATTAACTGGTAATCCAGCTCTAAAAGTATATTTGCCTTGTATTGTTTCAGCAAACCGAAGCAATCCGTCAGCTTCAAAGGAACCAGCACATTTCAATACTGGGTAGCGTGAAATATAATCATTAATTTCTGTATCAATAAGTTCTCTAAATGTCACCTCACATTTTTCAACTGTAGATAACATGTGATCGGTTGTAGGATTGTACACTGCAAGGCCGGTTACGATTTCTAACATACTTCCAGAAAATAACTTGAGCATGTCAAAAGCATCACCTTCACTTTTTGGTTTTTCGTAAACTTTGTTTTGATATACTACGAACAGATCACCTGTTACAATAATGGCGTCAGGATGCCGTTCACTCAATGACCTCGCTTTTGCTTCAGATAATTTTTTTGCTAACTCAAGTGGATTATCATCTCGTATAGATTTTTCATCGAAATGGCTTGGAACTGTCTCATAATCTAAACCTAGAACATCTAGGGCATGCTTCCGAAACGGTGATTGTGATCCTAAGACGATTTTCATAGTAAAATAAAAGCGCTGGGAGGGACTCGAACCCTCGATCTAATCCTCTGCAGGGATTCGCTTGCTATTGGCTTTACCAATCTTAGCCTCTTGGCCACCAGCGCGTAAGAGTGTGTCTCGTTCTGGCAGAGAAAGTCTTGGGATATAATATCCAAGCTTCTTCCAAAGCAGATATTTGCTCCAATTTTTGTAGCTACTGAAGCCTATCTCTTCGACCCACTTGTTTAGGACATTTTCTCCGCTCATATAAATAACTATCGTCTTCCTATTTTTGTATGACCTGGCTGCAAAGCCATTCTCATTCAGCAAGGTAAGAATTTGCTCCGCCAACTCTGAACTTGATGTGTCTATCTCCAATCTTGGATACGATGGATACTCCATTACCTTAGACTTTGAGAAGTAAAGGCATCCATCAGTTTCAAAAATACCTTTGATAATAAATTTGCTTTTTTCCCATTCAAGAAATTCATTTGGAATTCTTGTGGTGAAAGTTTTGTTTTTGGTAATTCCATAAGTCATCAGCGTTTCGGCGAAGTGCTTACTATAAACAACAAGCTTCAAACACTTTCCTAGTTTAGAATGCTTGACATAGACGCGTGGATTTAGACTGAAGTGAGATTGAACAAATGATTTTATCTTTTCATAATAATCTTTTTCTTCAATGTGATTGCCAGTAATCTCAATCCCGTAAATACGGTGTTTTGGATAGTAGAGCAGACACCCATCTCCAATCATGATTCCTATAAATTCGTATAAATTAATTTTTCCCATTTTCTTCCACCTCCAAGTTTCTGTATTCTAAAACTTGGAATTTTCCAGAAAAAGAGTAAGTTTAGCGGAACTCATTAAATTATTTTTTTGTTGCAAACCGAAAAGATTTTAATATGAATTCTGCGTTGTCTCTTTTTCTTCATTTAGAAATTACTCCTATATAAATTCCGTCTCTATGTCCAGTGACCAGTGGCTATCGGATAATATATTTCTTGACATCCAAATGCATAAATACCTGTGATTTTCACATGAAATGATGCCAAATGTCTTACAATTACCTGACGGGACAGAATTTTTGTATGAACAGGGTCCTTCAGGGAGAATTGTCGTATTTGATTTTGAAGAAAGCGACTTGGAGAAATTATTACGATTACCTGCAAATCAATTTGTTTCTATAAATGGACAGGAAATGACTTACGAAGATGCAAGAAAACAAATGGGTAGAATCGTAGCTTACCTTCCGAAACGCAGTGATTATTCTTTGGTAGCCGGAAGATTATAAATATGGGCCCGGAGGGACTTCCACAGCTCTTTCACATGTGGGGCTGAGCAACGCGAACGCCGCACTTCGCTCCCAGTTGGCGAAAGAACTGGTTTGAACCCACGACCTACAGCTTAGAAGGCTGTCGCGCTATTTGCCCTAGCAGGCCAATCCAGTCAAATGAATTGACGGTATCCAGGCTACGCTACGGGCCCATTTCAAAACAAAAAAGAAGTACTCTTTTAAATATTTCTACTTTATCGTAACTTTCTCAACAACAACCGATTCAAGTGGCTGATCACGACCGTTCGTAGAAACAGTTCCAATCTTCTCAACAATGTGCATTCCTTTCACTACCTTACCAAAAACCGGATGTTTAGATTGCATCGGTGGCTTGTCAAAATCTAAGTAAGAATTATCACCTAAATTAATAAAAAATTGAGAGCCACCAGAATTCGGTCCACTGTTTGCCATTGCAAGTGTTCCTTTAGTATTACTTAACCCTTCAGCAAACTCATCTTTAATCTGATAGCCAGGTCCACCAGTTCCCCATTGATCTTTCTTACTTTCATATTTTGACAATGGATCTCCACCCTGAATCATGAATCCACCAATAATTCTGTGAAATTCAGTTTGATCATAAAATCCATCTTTAGCTAACTTGATAAAATTCCCAGTCGTAACGGGCATCTCATCAATAAATAATTCTATCTCGAAGCTCCCCTGATTCGTTTCAAATAATGCTGTTGATTCGACTGACACCGATGGCGACGCCTTCCCTAAAGGCACCGCCGAATCAAAAGATTCTGAGGCCGCTGATTCAGGTATATCTCCCATGGAACATCCGGTAAGGACAATCATTAATAAAAGTAATGTTTTTTTCATCATAATTGACAAATCCATTTTCGTTATAAGCTTTTCCCTATTCAACTGTGACCGATTTTGCCAAATTTCTTGGTTGATCAATTTCCCTTCCGAGGGAATGCGCAATGTGATATGCAAGCAATTGCAACGGAATAGTTGTTATAATTGGTGAAAATTCCCACCTAACTTTAGGTATCACAATAATGTCATCAGCTAACCGTTTCAAATCTTCAGTTATTTCATCGCATACTACAATTATTTTTCCCTTCCTACTACGCACCTCTTCCATGTTCGACAACACTTTGTCGTATAACGTATCTTTATTCACAATAAACACACAGGGAACTTTTTCATCAATTAACGCGATTGGTCCATGTTTCATCTCACCCGCGGGATATCCCTCAGCTGGAATGTAGGATATTTCTTTCAATTTCAACGCTCCCTCCATTGCAACGGGATACTGAATATCTCTCCCCATAAACAAGAAGTAAGGGGCATCTGTATATTTTTCAGCCACTGATTTGACGTTTTGATATTGAAAAAACTCTTTCACTTTTTCTGGTAATTGTGCCAATTCTTCAGTAACTTCTGCTTGATAATACGGGTCATTACTGAAATATAAAGATAACAAAATGAATGCTACTATTTGCGATGTGAACGCTTTGGTTGACGCAACTCCAATCTCAGGACCTGCATGTAAATAGATGCCTTGACCGCATTCTTTCGCGATTGATGAACCAGTTGTATTAACTATACCAGCTGTTGAGCATCCAATTCTTTTGGCTAACCGGATAGCCTCTAAAGTATCTGCCGTTTCCCCAGATTGCGACACAGCAATTACTAAATCAGTTTTGAATAACATCGGTTCGCGATATCTAAATTCGGATGCATGTTCCACTAATACTGGTATACGACATTTTTTTTCAAGGATATACTTCCCAACCAACGCTGAGTAATAACTTGTTCCGCAGGCAACAAATATGATTCTTTTCACATTTTCTTTATTGATGGAGATACTTTCAATGAACTTAATTTTCCCTCGGAAACAATCATGGATGGTTTTTGACTGTTCATGAATTTCCTTTAACATGAAATGTTCATATCCATCTTTCTGTATAGATTCAATACCAAAGGGAACAGTTTCAATTTCAACATTAACATTATACCCATCAAAATTCTTGATAACATATCCAGAATTATCAATCACAGCCATTTGTTTTTCATTGAGATACACAACATTTTTTGTATATTGCAAAAACGGACTCGGATCACTCCCAATGAATACTTCATGTTCCCCAACTCCAAGAACTAATGGAGAACCTTTTCTCGCACAAATTATCTGTTTATGATTTTTGTGAATCGCTGCAATTCCGAAAGCACCTTCAATTTTTGTCAGCATTTTTCTAAACGCTTCCTCAAAATCACCTTCGTAAAAATATTGAATTAATTGTGCAATCACCTCGGAATCTGTCTCCGATGAAAATTCAATGTTATATTTCTCTTTTAACTCTTTACGTAATTTACTATGATTCTCAATGATACCATTGTGAACAATCGCCACACTGTTATCCATAGAAAAATGTGGGTGCGCGTTGCCGGGACTTGGTTCGCCATGTGTTGCCCATCTGGTGTGTGCAATACCAATTGTTGCTTGCTTTCCTTCAGCTAACGATTTCAATTGCACAACTTTACCTTTCGTCTTGACAACTTCAATGTCATCTGTTAACAAAGCAATTCCTGCAGAATCATACCCTCTGTATTCTAAACGCTGAAGTCCGTTAATCAGAATAGGTACTGCATTTTGTAATCCAAAATATCCAGTAATGCCACACATAGAATTCTGCTCAGCATCTTGGTTAAATAACTTATGAATCTAAGGCAACCAGGTTTTTTTATTTTTCATTTTCTCTGGTAAATATTTATCCATAACGAAATTCAATCCGTGTTTTGCAAAGGCTTGCTGCTCAACCCTTACTTTCATCTGCGCCATTTTTTTCAACGCACGTTTCCATTTCTTATGATGTTGAATGAACGGATCATTCTTAATTAAATCTTTGATTTTCTTAATATCCACATCTTTCAATGGATGTGTTGGTAATTTGTAATCTTCAATATCTTGTGGAGTAACTCCCAAAAATATCGCGTTAGGAACACAAAAATATTCGTTGATATGTGCTGCATTTCCACTACCAACTTTCAATGTTCTATAGATAGAACCGAACCCATAAGGATCACCGTCGGTAAACACGTACACAGGTAATTTATGTGCATCACTTAACTTTCTAATGAACCTTCTAGCTGACCTGGTAGGAACTCCACCCATACCAATAATGATACAATTAGCTTTCTTCCAATATTTATGTTTATTTAATCGCTCAAACATACCAACCGTTTCAATGGCTAAAATGAATTTAGATTTAGTTTTAAATGAAAAATGTTCCACAACACTGGGGATGGAATATGCTCCAGATCCAAATTTTGTACAATCGATATCTATCGGCTTTTTAGTCTCAGAATCAATGTCAACAACAGTTAAAGCGCCAGCAACTAATCCGCCACCTTTCTCACCAGCAACAAACCCAATTTGTTCCCTGTTTACTCCCATCATCGCTTCAATGTCGTCCATGACACTGTCAGATTCTGGCTGTTCTTTGAAACGAGCATCTCCCCAATTCTTACTTACATAGTAAGCTTCTCTTTTTGTTGCAATGTCATCCTTTTGAATAATTTCTTTTGATAAACCCATTAACCGCAATGTTTGTGCAAACGTCTTGATGGTTGAAGCAGTAAGTGTTCGAGACTTCATCCTATTGAGAATTTTGAAATACCCCTCTTCTTCATTATACTCAACGTTACTTAATGAGCGGATAGGCATTTCCATCTCTGGTTGCTTGTGCTTTCTGATAGTATCGTAAATTCCTTTTGCAACTTCCTGAATTTTTTTTACAACGTCCATGTTAACCTAATGTCATTTGTTTTACTTTCTTACTTTTCTCAGATTTCTCAACTTCACTCTTTTCTACACTGTTTTTCTCAACTTTCCCAATCTTTGCAAATTCTGCATCATACTCAGGATTATCTATCTTAATTTCTTCTAATTCTCCTCTTGTATGTTCCAATATGACTCCCAAATCATCTTCAATTTTCTTACCATCAATTTTTGTCAATCCAATTAACTCTACTAATGCTTCAGCAACGTGTGGGATATATTTCTCAATGTAACTTCTCTTCTGCCCTTCAGCCTGGATTCGTTTTTTCTTCCTGATAAACATGCCAAGCTTACGACCACATTCCGAGATAGCCAATTTTACTTCTTTCAATATCTCAGTATAATGCGCTAATGCTTCCTTAGATTCAGAAGTGAATGGGACCCAGACCGAAGACATGTGAACTACTAATGTTAATGGCCCTACAGGAATCGAATTTCTACTTTGCTGCAATCCGTACTGCCTCCAAATTGTTTTTTGCACTGCATTGGTGATACCACAAGCACTTTGTTGATATAATAAAGGTACTCTGTTTGCAAACCGCATGATCCTTATTGATTTATCTCCATCTTGCTCACCACCATAGGCAAGCGCAGCTTCTATCATGAACGGGTTTCCACGATAGACAGTAGCTTTTCGAGAATTTGAACAATAAAATTCAGCGTTAATTTCTTTTCTCAATCCTTTCTCCAATAACTCTTCCCCGATTGGACTTAAACAATCAGTGGGTGGCGCAATAATTTTAGTTTTCTTGATACCTTCCATTAATTTCTCTGCATGCTCACGGGTAATTCTCTTTGGTCTCATCTTTGGAAGTAATGCAGCTTCCTCGCAAATTTGCTTTGCCACTCGTGCGGAAACTCTGGTAAAATCTGATGTTAAGAATTGCTGTAATGTCTTAGCAGTTGTCCATGTTGCCATCTTCAGAAGCATACCTAACTCCACACCGTATGGATGCGGTTTAATTTCCTTCGCTTCAACCGGTAAATCGTCAGTTACACGGGCGAATACAAATTGATTGGCGTCAGGATTCGTGTAAATGATGGTACAATGTGGATTTACAACAGCTGTTTGTTTGATATACTCATCAACTGATTGTTTTCCTTTAATGTAACTTCCTTCCAAGTCTAACTCAATGCGTACCCCTGTTTTCTTGCCAGGCCAATCTTCCTCCTTATCTTCAACAATTTCTGGCTTATTGTTTGATGTGTTAATTTTCAACACCACACTCGTAGCTGGGGTATTTTCACCAATTTTAGTAAGGATGCTGATACCCTTTCCAGTTGTTAATTGTCCATATAACGCAGCTGCAGAAATTCCAATACCTTGCTGACCACGACTTTGAGCCATTTTGTGAAACTTTGATCCGTACAACAATTTCGCGAATATTTTCGGCACTTGTGCTTTCACAACTCCGGGTCCGTTATCTTCTACAACCACACGAAACTTACTCTCAGACAACTGAATAATTTCAATTTGAATTTCAGGTAAGATTCTTGCTTCCTCACACGCATCCAATGAGTTATCTACTGCTTCTTTAATAGTGGTGAGTAACGCTTTACGCGGATTATCAAAACCGAGAAGGTGTCTATTTTTTTCAAAAAATTCAGCTATAGAAATCTCTCGTTGTTTCTTTGCCAATTCTTCAGCGTGAACTTGTGCCATGATTTAAAAAAAAAGTGTGTGGTTTATAAGGCTATCGGTGTCAAACTATACGACAATTTCTCTCCGCCAATTAATAACTACACTAAAACTTTCATTACATATATGTTCGGCAGTCATTCATTTCCAAAAAAGTTATTTCCAAACGAAGATCTTGAAGCACTGACGAAAGATTGTTGTGTTTTCTGCGATGAACGTCTGGCTACGAGAACTACTAGTAGAAGTGGTAAGCGATGGCGTGGCAGTCACTATTATGAATATGAAGAAAATTATACAACACTCACCCATCTTGTCACTGATTTAGACGTCGTTCATTTTACTTACAAAGTTGCCAGTGTAGATAAAGAAATTCGAGAAGAATGGAAAAAAGTAGCTGATGAAGTACTTCAATCTAAATGTGATGATCTTGTACAAAGAGTAACTGATTCAACCGACACCCTCCCGGATGATGAACAAGACATTGCCCTTTCCACCATTCACAGAAATTTCAGGGAAGGATTGAAAAACAAACTCAGCCACGGATTGCATCATTTCACTTACACCGAATTACAACAAGTGTTCAAAGCATATCACAATGATGAAAACTTTTATCCCAAAGGAATCCTTTCTCACGCCAGTTGCTGGCCATTAGATGTAGGAGAATTTTCCATGCCACTGAAAGATTTCAAAGTTGCATTAAGTGGCCCACGGACAACTAATTATTTCCAAGCAGTCTACAATCATTACAAAGAATATCCAGAAGCATTGCAACTTGCTGAAGGATTAGGAGAACTTGAAGCGATAATAAAAGCTCGCAAATACCATCCTCTCGAATGGGTTTAAATATAGACATTCAACTAAAGAAATATTCTTAATGTATGGAACTCAAAATTACCCAATGGGAATTACAGAAATACGTATTTTAATAACCTCTGTAGCAACTCTCACTGCTATTTTATTTATTTTATTGAGTT
>NZBF01000012.1 GCA_002687775.1 Nanobdellota archaeon | reverse complement strand
ATCTTCAAGACATAGCAGTCAGACGTGTACTTCGTAGATTAGGTAGACATTTTGAAGGTGATCACCTTGTTCAAATTCGTGGGCATAAATCTGAGGGTTACGTATTAAACCCTGGTCAGGTACCGTTTCATAAACCTGAATTAATTCTTCCCTCTGAACGTAAACGTTGGTGGAAAGAGGGTTCTGTTGAAGCTTTCTATCAACATAATAAAATATTGGTTGTTGACTCTGATATGTTGCTAGTGACTCCAGTAATCAAGTCAGCGAATGACGACGTTTACTATCAAGCTGATAAAAAAAATGTATACAGAGTTTCACCGGAGGAGCCGAAACTTCTTCATTGGATGGATGGTAGGAAAGCCCGTCGTGAAGCTCACCAGCGAAAAGATTTATCTTTCATTCGGAAAGGTCCTTTGCAACCTTATTCTTCTTTTATGCAAAAGTTATAAATGATGAGAGTTTTATTTGATACTATGAAAATAAAAACAGTTCCACAAGATTTCATTGTAAACGAAGTTTCAAATGTAGAAGTAAAAGATAAGGGGAGATTTCTTTATTTTTTATTGAAGAAAGAAAATTGGAACACATTGGATGTGGTAAGGAAATTATCTTCAGCATTGCATGTTCCTCAGAAAAGTATTGGGTTTGCTGGTAGTAAAGATAAGAAAGCAGTAACTACACAGTTGATTTCTTTCGTCAACGTTTCACGGGAGAGAGTTGAAGATATTATTTTGAATGACATTTCATTAGAATTTGTTGGATACGGTGATAAACCGATAAGTTTGGGTGATCTTTCTGGGAATGCATTTGAAATTGTTGTACGTGACGTTTCAGGATGTTCTGAAATTTCTTTCATTCCTAATTATTTCGACACTCAGCGATTTGGTGAATATAACGTTCGCATTGGTAAAGCATTAGTGAAGAAAGATTTTCATGAAGCTGTTCGTGTTGCTATAAGGACTGGTCAGTGTGAAGAGTTGAGAGAACATACAGCAAAATTTCCACAGGATTACGTAGGTGCATTACAACAAGTTCCTATCAGGCATTTGCGTATGTATGTTAATGCGTACCAAAGTTGGTTGTGGAATGAAACAGTTTCCCGTTATATTAATGATATTGAAAAAGAAGTGAAGTATAAAGAAGGCATGTTTATCTTTCCAAAACATTTCATTGATTTAGATGTTCCTTACATTGGATGGGCGGGTGAAGTTGACGGTGAATTTGAAAGTATTATTAATGAAATTATGAAAGAGGAAGAAATTACATTCGAAGATTTTTTGATTCGGCAAATTCCAAAAATTAGTTTAGAAGGTGGATTGCGTAAAGCATGCGTTCCTGTTGGAGATTTCCAGTGTGAAGAAGTTGATGATGGTGTTAAACTATCATTCTTTTTGCCAAAAGGAAGTTATGCAACGATGGTTGTGAAAGGATTGTTTGGATGATTGGACACCATGGGGTATTTAGAGTAAACCTTATAAATTCCGAAATATTGTTTATGTTATGACTGTACTCTATACCCTTGTAAGTGTTCTTATTGTTTCTTTAGTATCTTTACTGGGAGTTCTTTATTTAGCTGTCAGTAAAAAATCATTAAATAATATTTTGTTGTTATTAGTGAGTTTGTCTGCTGGAACATTACTGGGTGGTGCATTTTTACACTTAATACCTGAATCTGTTGAAAATGGATTTACAGTAACTGTTTCATTATTAATTTTATCAGGTGTTGTTATCTTCTTTTTACTTGAAAAATTTATCCACATGCATCGAGGAGCCACGTCGCATGCTGGTCATCATGATTCACCATTAGTACACGAATCACATAAACATCATATTGGCGTGCTCAACTTGGCAGGCGATGGATTACATAATTTTTTGGATGGTTTAATTATCGCTGGAAGTTATCTCGTTTCAGTTCCTGCTGGAATTGCTACTACTATTGCGGTTGTTCTTCACGAAGTTCCGCAAGAAATTGCTGATTTTGGTGTATTATTATACGCAGGTTTCTCAAAGAAAAAAGCGTTATTGTTTAATTTTCTTTCAGCTACTGTTGCATTTGTTGGAGCTGGCGTGGGGTTATTACTCGGTGCGCAAACAGAATCCTTTGTAACATTCATATTACCCTTCGCAGCCGGTGGATTTATTTACATTGCTGGAAGTAATTTAATTCCTGAGTTGCATAAAGAAACTGATTTTTCAGAATCGCTTGGACATATTATAGCTTTACTTGCTGGGATAGGAATTATGATTATGTTGTTGTGATTATTTGTAAATATTTCTTCTGTGTTTTACTTCAATTACGAATATCAACAATTTGCCCATCTTAATCTCTACAATGACTCTGTAATCGCCAACTCTTAATCTCCATAGTGGGTTACCTACTAATTTTTTCATATACGCTTGAGGACGGATCCGGGTACGTTCCAAACTGTTGATAATTCGTTTTTGTACTTCACTTGGAAGCTTTTTAAGTTGTCCTACAAATTTTTCAGAATAAATCAATTCAAACATTTACAATCCTAACTCTTTTTTTAGTTGTTCATGTGTTACAAATTTTCCTTGTTTGAATTCTTCTCTGGCCTGCTCAATATCTCTTTTAGTTTGCTCAGATAACTCTTTGGTATCTTCCACTAAATCCCAAATGACTTCTTCATATGTTTCCTTGTCAAAAAGTTTTCTACTCTTTAATTCACTAACTAATTCTTCACTTACTTGTATTGTTGTTGCCATAGTAGACTATAGTTGGCTATAATATATAAATGTTTTGCTCTTAAATAGAATTAACAGCTTTCTTCACTTTCTCATACACAACTTCTGGTGGTAGTGAACCGTCAATTTCAACAACCAAATCTTTATAGAAATTAATGACTGGTGCTGTTTGTTCATGATATGTTATGAATCTCTGTTTGATTACCTCAGGGTTATCATCGGGTCTAGTAGTTAATAGTAGTTGATCAAAGTCGCAGACACCTTCCACTTTTGGTGGAATGTTTCTAATGTGGAATGAATGACCGTTCTGGCACACTCGTCTCCCAGAGAACCGTTCAATGGCAATATCTTTTGTTATGTTAATGAAAAGGACTTTATCAATTTTTATTATGTCTTTTAAAAATTCTGCTTGACTAATGGCTCGTGGGTAACCGTCCAGGAGGAGGTTATCTTTCCCTTCAATTTCTAATTTCACCATTTGGTCCGTAAATTCGTTGGGAACTAATTTTCCTTTATCCATGTATTCGGCAATCGTTTTTCCTAACGTAGTTTGTTTCTTTACTTCTTCCCTGAATAATGCTCCTGGTGAAACGTGGAACAACTTGAAATCTTCAACTAATTTCTCGGCAACAGTTCCTTTCCCTGCTCCTGGTGGTCCGAATAAAATGATGTTCATGAGTTGATGAGTTTTCTTTTTGCTTATATTATTTGTGGTCTTACGGGGGCCCTGAGAACTGTAAAAATAATATGATTCCTGTCTCTCGAGCCGACTGAATTCACGAAGTGAATGAAGCCTTAAACGGCGTGCCCCGAAGGTAACATTTATATGTCATGAAATATTTATTTTACCATGATTGAACAAATTATTTACTATCTGTTCTTGCTGGATAGTATTGGCGCAAATTATATCGTATGGTTCCAGGGAAAATGGTACTGTAAGAATTTCAGAATATTTTGCCGTCAATGGCCGCCAGCTAAAGGATGGGCAGCGATTTATTTAGGACTTGTTTTGTGGGTTGGATGGTTATACATGCGCTTAGGCGTTTTATGATAATAATGCGATAATTGCCCAAATAACTAACGCAAGCCAGATAATAATAATTAATCCGAACTGTTTTCTTAGCTCGCTTGCTGGCTGATTAATGACAACATCAGCAAATTTTAGATATTCGTCTGCTCGTGGTAAAAAACTTAGTATTATTAACAAGCTTAGGAATAATGTTGAAGCAAAAAATTCTATGATGGTTACTTCTTGAAATAAATAATTTCCAACAATTACTGCTAAAATAAGGTAGATGAGTGTTGTTAGTTTACTCCGTTTCAGAACTTTCTGTGAGAATGTGTACCACTTTTTTGGTTCAAATAAAAATAATGCAGTGAATTTTGCCAGGATTATTACAATTACAATCCATGCTAAGATGTCTACAGCTGTCATTGGTAGTGGTATGTTTTTGGAATTTAAATAATTTTGTTAAGTTTTATAAAAAGGGTAAACAAAATAATACTTATGGTAACAATATGTCCAAAATGTGGAAGCGTAGATAATTACCCTGATTTATCAGGTGACATGATTGCATGGGGAGGATCTACTCAATACATATGTAATTCTTGCGGACATTCTGGAGTTATTTTCCCAGGCGTTCCTGAATCTGAAGTCCAGGAAGTTGTAAAAGATATGAAAGAAGTTCCTCTTACAACTGAAGACGTGGTAAAGGGACCAGGTAAAATGGGAAGTAAAATATTGCTTGGTGCTGAAGTATTTGGATTAGTTTTTTTCGGTGCTGTAGGATTATTATCAGGTGATGCTGTATTTGCTATCACTGGTTTTGGTTTCTTTATTATTGTGTTGATATTTACGTTAATGGCGCGCAAATGAAATACATATGGATAAGTTTTATATAGTATATTCACTGGTAATATTATATGATAACGCCTGATTTACCAGAAGATTCAACACGCGCGAATTTTGAAATGTTGGAAGCAAGAGTAAAGAGTGAATCGCCAGATTTTGAAGTAATGACACAGTATGGCGATCAACCAGAATTCGCTGTTTATACCGGTAGTGGTGTTCTTTCTCTTGTGGAAGATTCTGGTATATTTAAATTGCAGTATGTTCCTGAAACTAAGAGACCAGTGGGTCTTGAAGAACATCAGTATCCAACAATGGGTGAAGCATGTAATAAAGTTCTTGAATTGCTTGGGTATGAATGAAATCTTTATGTACATGAATCTGTGCAGGAATGGTTGACTAAAAAGGCAACAATTTATAAAGAAAACGTACTTTTGAGCGAGTAGAACGGATTTAATTGCTTAACCTCTCAATTTTGGAGGATTTTTTTTGCTATTTCTGTTAACAATAAGCTAAGAAAATCTTAGTGGAGGAACACAATATGAATGGAACAGTAAAGTTCTTTAATGAACAAAAACAATTTGGATTTATAGCTGGAGAAGACGGTACAGAGTATTTTGTACATGTCACCGGTCTCGCTGAAGGTGCACGAATCCGTGAAGGAGATAATGTAACCTTTGATGTAGAGCAGGGCGATAGAGGTCCGAAAGCTGTACGAGTTGCCTTAGCTGGCGCAAAGTAAGATTTCTTACTCTTTTTTTTCTTTTTTTTAATATATTTTATAAAGCTGGACTTGAAATTATTTCTGTGAAATTAGTATCTTTAAACTTATGGGCTGGAAGAGAATTTGATGCGTTAATGCAGTATGTCTCAAAGCAAAGTTCTGACACTAATATTTTTTGTTTTCAGGAAGTGTTTGATACGCCTACTTCAATTACTTCTGTTAGTGAACACTATAGGGCTAATTTGTTTGCTGAACTTGAGCAAGTACTTCCTAACCATACGGGATATTTTGCCATGGCGCAATCAGGTGGTGGGTTTGATGGTCCAGTTGATTTTGACATTTCTTGGGGTTAAGTCTCAGATTACAGATTTAGCGAGGAACTTTGATCCTAAATTTCAAATTACTTTAGAGGAAGTTGAGAATGTCTTAGTTGTCAATGTCCCAGAGGGAACTAACAAACCATATTCTGTGGGTGGAAAATTTTATCTTCGCTATGGGCCAAATTCTCAACAGCTTAGCAGAGATGAAATTAGAGAGTTCTTTCAGAAAGAAGGATTAGTTTTATGGGAAGAAAAGACAAACAAAGACTTCAATTTTGATAATGACTTTAACCAGCAAGCATTTGAAAAGTTTCTCAAACTAGCAAATATTAGTCCAGTAGCCGATAAAGAGAAATTATTACAAAACCAAGCTTTAATGAAAGATGGATTAATTAGGAATGTTGGAATATTATTGTTTTGTAAAGAAATTGCTAAATTTTTTCCTAATGCTTCCATTATGTGTGTTCTATTTAGAGGGACAGATAAAGCCAAAATTTTAGACAGCAGAGAATTTAGAGAAGATCTCTACAGCAATTACGACAATGCTTTTGAATATCTGAATGCCAAATTAAACACAGAATATATCATTAAAGGAGGACCAAGAGAAGAAAAATTAGAATTGCCCGAAGATGCTCTGCGAGAAGCAATTCTTAATGCGATTGCTCACAGAGATTATTTCTCCCCATCCAATATCCAAATCAACATTTTCAAAGACAGGGTTGAAGTTGTTAGTCCTGGAGGTTTAGTTTCTGGAATGGCATATTCAGATTTGGGAAAAATTAGTATGCCAAGAAACATTCTTTTATTTGGATTAATGCAAAGAATGGACTTAATTGAAAAAGCTGGAACAGGTATTATCAGGATGAAGAAAGCTATGGAAACTTACTTGTTACCTGAACCTAAAATTGATGTGAATAAGAATTGGTTCAGCATCACTTTTCAAAGACCGGATTTACAGGAGATGACTATTCAAGAGCGATTAGAGGGTGGTCTAAAAAGTGGTCTGAAAGGTGGTCTAAAAAGGTGGTCAGAAAAGAACCTAAGTGAACGTCAACTTAAAATTTTAGAGATTTTAACGGAAAATCCAAAAATTTCTAAGAATAAATTAGCTCAGGAACTTTCAATTAATCCATCTGCTGTTCAGAAGCATTTGGAAACATTAAAGAAGCTTGGCTTGATTAAAAGAGAAGGGTCAGTTAGAGGAGGTTATTGGAGAGTTAAAGAATCATTCTAATTCTTTCAATTTCTTTTCAACACTTTTTCCTAATTTAGTCTTGCGATAAATTCTGCCTGTTTTATTCTTTGGATTAACAATCTCAATCAGTTTTTCATCTTTTAATTCACATAATGCTCTTGAAACAAGATTAAAGTAAGTATTGCTGGTTTTTCCAAAAATCTTTCTCATCAATTCAGAAGGCATCATTGGCTTATCTAAGAATGAAAATATTTTCTTCCTGTTCTTCCCTCTCTTCACAAAACTGACTAAATCCAACAATGCCATAGCATTCTATAAACAATTAGGATATAAGAATGGGATTCAACAATCTATTAGCATTCAATGTGCAAAGGTTTATAAAGGAAAAGACTTTACTAAATTTATAATCAAAATGAGGTGTTTATGATGAAGAAGATTGTAATTTCCTGTTTATTAGTTTTAGTTACATTGCTGATTGTTGGCTGTGCGGAAGAGATGACTGATGATCAATTGGATGTAGCACTAGGAGAAATGTCTGATGAAGATTTAGAGTTGGCAATGATTGAAGAAGATAGTGCATTAGCTGGTAATGCAAAATATCAAAAGTATCAGTCAGCTAATCCTAAAAAAGCCAAGAGAATTAAGGTGGTCAGTTATTCAGCAAAGAAAAAGAAAAAAACTAGGACTTATACTTGTTCTGATGATGGAGAGGAAATTGTTATTAAAAGAGATGGCAGAGAGATTAGAAGAAGAGCCAAATTTTATTGTTTTGGCGGAAATGTTAAGGAAAGATATTGTAGAGCAGAAAGAGGAAGCAGTTTTTGGCGAGTTTATGGAACCAGGATCAGTGATAGATGTGAAGCTGGCGAAGAATGTCGGGAAGCTCAATGCGTATCTCTCTGCGGAAATGGCGCAGTTGATGAAGGTGAAACTTGTTCCAGCTGTCCAGCAGATGTAAGTTGTGGAGAAGGACAAGAGTGTCAAAATAATGAGTGTGTGGCTGTGGAGGTTGAAGCGCAAGGTGAAGGACAATTCTGCTATTATATTGACTCTGAGGGAAATCGGATGCAGGAAGGTCAAGCTTATCCTCTTGGAAATTTTGTTGACGGAATAACTGACAATCTAGGTGTTGAGGACTTTGACTATCGTGGTGTGGAAACCGAGGAAGGTCTTTTTACAAATCAGTGTCACTCAAATGATGAGAGAGTTTTCTATGAAGTATGTGGGGAAGAAAATGAGCAAGAGTTGTTTGAACTTGGTGGCACGCACATCAGTGGAATTGGTGTAGAAAGGGGGGAGCCGATTGATGACGGATGTCTCGTTGGTTGTAATCAAGAAAGAGGTCATTGTTGTGATGTAGTCTCTCGTCAATCTGGAAGATGTGAAGCAAATAACGCAGTGATTACCTACTCTACTGCCGATTGTGGATTAAGAGAGCATACGCGCACTTGTAACCCGACCAGAGAAATTTGTTTCACAAATGAATCATTAACACGTAGCGGTATTGCCGATTTTGGCGAATTACTGTATGCTGACTGTGTTTCGTGTGACATGCCTATTTGTGAAAGGGACGGGTTAACAGCGGTTTTAAATTATGACTGGCAAACATGTAACTCTCTTCGACCAGAGGGAAGTTGGCGGGATACGTTCCGCAGGTCAGAAAGTTGCGAATAATCTTTTCTTTTTTTCTTTTTTTTTTCTTAAAACGCCCCTAATTTTTAGAGGAAACCCTAGTTTAGATTTTTACAATTAAGTTTTATTTTTAGTTCAGAATATAGTTTTAGTATCAAGTGCCGAAATAATTGTTATTTATAGTATCAGTTTAAGAGATTGCCCTGTTTAGTTAATAGAAATTGTTGTTGTAGAAATTATTACCACCAAAAGTTATTCAAGTTAACGATGTTATGCTGTGGGGACTTTATGTCCCCATCGTAGCACGTAAGTGCGGAGAAGTTATGACGCAAGATGGTAAGCTAAAGTTTTT
>NZBF01000011.1 GCA_002687775.1 Nanobdellota archaeon | reverse complement strand
CATAATCATCAGTTGTTATTTCGTTTAATAACTTCCATTTAATGCTCGGCATCCCAAATTCGTTTAACGTCCAGCAGAGAACAGGATGATTGAAACTTCCTTTTAATGCATATTCTTGTTCTGTAGTAATATT
The DNA here is from genome assembly GCA_002687775.1 of Nanobdellota archaeon. The sequence goes on along the minus strand of NZBF01000011.1, from coordinate 27,395 downwards.
AATAATCTTCTGCTTACCGGAATTAAAAAATGTAGATGCGACGTTTTCTTTACCGTTGTAGGACAATATTTTCATATTCAATTTGGCTTCTTCTTTATTGGAAATATTTCCTATAGGCAACATCCCACAATCTGTTAAAATAAGAGTATCTCCAGTAACACAATACCTCATAGCAGCTGCAGAATCCCCATCAATTGATCCAAAATTTCCTTGGGGACGAATTAATGGATAGCGTAATGAGAAATCTTGAGCCATTCTTACTAAAGAGTCATAGACTGCTGAGTCGCCATGTGGATGCCATTTACCGAGAACTTCCCCCACAATTCGCGCACATTTTTTGAATGGTTTGTTATGAAACATGCCCAAATCGTGCATTGCAAAAAGTATTCTTCGATGAACCGGTTTTAAACCATCTCGTACATCTGGTAGGGCTCTGCCTACAATAACAGACATGGCATAATCTAAATATGCCTGTTTCATTTCCTCTTCAATGAGTTGAGGAATTACCCTCTGTTTTTCGTCCATTTTCTAAGTGATTTTGTGATAAAAATAAGATTTGAAAAATAATCTTTATCGTCGACAAAATGTAATAAATAAGAGAGTTTTAGGGTTTATAAAGATGTCGGTTTTTTAGTGAAAATAATGGTTAATTTGTGCATAAAAATGAACATTAGACATGCAACTCAGCTTCCTCAACATAATCCTGTAACTCAGCTTCCAAAGCGGCTTCAGCAGCAGCAACTTCCTTCGGTTTCATGTAACTTGCTTCACGTTGTTTTAACGATTCAAGTTGACTGGCAGCTAAATCTACCTGCCGTGCATCTGCCAACACATCCTGAGGAACTTGCGCTAAGAAAGCCTCTTTAGCTTCAGCAGAAGGTAAGTCGAAGTATTCAAAGAATTTCTTAGTCAACTTCAATCGATACGTACGACCATATTTTTCCTTTGCAACAAAATCCATCTCCATCAATTGTTTGATGTGGTCATATGCTTTATTATGTCGTAACTTGATGATTTCTGATTGCACTACCGGATATTTCCATGCAATCACAGCCAATGTTTCCATTAATGATTTATCAAGTTCAGTTTCGGTGACCAATTGGCTAACCACAGGAAGAAATGCATCTTTCACAGTCATTTTCCATCCCAAATCACGCTGTTCAATTTTGAGTGCATGATCGCGTTGACTGTATTCTTCAATAAGTTCTTCCATGTGCGCTTCGACTTCTTTTTCTTCTAAAGAACATAAACTTGCAACACGCGCTGTTGTCACTTCTTTTCCAATTGCAAATAATACTGATTCAACTTGTTTCTTCGGATCCATTGTTCACCACTTCTTTTCGTACAAAAATGTACTTTTCTCCTTCCATTTTTACCTTTCCTTCATCTATCATGTGATCGAGATAATCTTCTACCATTTCTTTCGGTACGCCAGTAAATTTACTAATTTGTTCTGAAGTTAAATCACCCTTGCCTAGTAGAACTGCAATATAATTACGAAATAAGTTTGCTGTGTTGCGATTCATCATATCAATTTGCATTTTCATTTGCTTTGCAACTAAATTAACTTCGTGTAACCGTGCTTGTAGGTCGTTGAAAAATTCAGAGATTTGGGAATCATTGATAGTCATCTTTTCAGGACTGAGAATTTCAATAACTGCCGGCATGTAATCGAAACAAAACGTTGTAAGATTTTGCATGTCTGATGTTAATTCCAATTCTGCAAACGTCGCCCAAAATTCTGTCCCATCTTGTTTTTGAATTTCCGAGAAATCTACTTTAAGAACTTCATACTCCTTCGTCTCTTGAATCTTGTCAACGTACTCTTTGATTGTGCGTTCAATATGTTCTTTCGGCTTACCGACAAGTTCAATAATTGCCCTAATGGTGATCTTAGTTCCCATGATTGAAAAAGAACCGAGAGTGGTTTTTAAGTCTTTCTGTGTGATTTTTCATTACCCAATCATCGGAAACCTTTATATACCTCACTGCATTTAATTCCTTAAAAATACTGAGGTGAATGTTCATGAATAATAAACGAGGACAGGGATTGTCTTTAACAACTATCATTGTTGCCGCTCTTGCTTTAATTGTTCTAGTTGTATTGGTAATGATTTTTACAGGTCGGATCGCTCTTTTTCAACAAGGAGTCAGTGACCAGGGACAAACGGAATTGATTAGTTTTAGAGTACAATATGGTGATTGTCAACCAACCGGAACTCAGGAAAATAATTTTATGACCAATCTTGATGCAGCAGTAGACACAGCTGGAGAAGATGAGGCGAAAAGCAATTTCCGAGAAATAATTAGTCGATGTAAAGCATTTGGAGAAGACACTTGTGCATCCGAAGGCTGTGCATGGGGATAAATGAAGCGAGCGCAAGGTAATACTCTTTGGATTGTTATCTTCGCTATTCTTGCTTTAGTTGCACTTGTTGTTCTTATTGTTATTTTTACTAATACAACGACTGATGCTCAGCAGGGATTACTTAGTTGTGAATCAAAAGGTGGAAAGTGTTTCGCTGAAGAACCAGATTGTCCGGATAGTCATCCTGCAGAATCTGGCGTATTTACCTGTCAAGAAGGAAAAAAATGCTGTTTAAGTGCATGACACATGAAAATTACAAAACGAGGTCAGGGACGTAGTGGAATGTCACTAGTAGTTATTGTTATTGCTTCTCTCATTTTATTTCTTGCTTTCTTGTTCATTATTATGAAGGTGTTGAAAGGTGGATAAACGAGGCATGGAGATGTGGCAGATTGTATTGATGGTTTTGGCAGTACTTGTATTAATTGCTTTCTTGATTTGGTATAATTCATTGGGAAATACTACTGATTCTTTACTAGGAAAATTAGGAGGATTGTTCTGATGTCCTGGCGATGGGTATATTATGTTATTCCAATCTTTGCATTAGTTGTTATTGGATTGATGATTTTTGGTCCTGACAAATTATGGGAAAATACTACTGATGTTTTTAATGATACAGTAGGATTTATTGATGACCAAACTCAAGTAGGCATGGATGAAGTTGAGCAAACTGTTCCTACGATTCCTGCTTCTTTTGTAAGCGCATATGAAAGTTTGCATGCAGCATTGAAAGAGGGAAAAGATAGTCCGAGGAAGCAGTGTTTATTATTGTATGATGATTTTGGTCAATTTTCTGATTTCACTATAAGTTTGAATTTGATTAATGATAAATTGGTCATGGACATGCATGATGATAATGGTCAAGTTATCACTCAGTACAATCATGAAATTGAAGGATTAAAACCATGCATTGTTGGTGGGCAGACGGGAAGTGTTTCAAATCCTGATGCTGCAGTGAACTTTTTTAAGAATTGGATCAATCCTCGTGTGTTCCCACATGTTAATGCTTTTGCTTTACCTGAATATAATTGGTTTAATCGCGGCTTGGTGATTGATGATAATCATAAATTAATTGCATCTGGTGTTGAGTATGACTTAGATGATGAGGGAACTGTTTTATTTGCAGATTTACCAACTGTCGAAAGTGGACCTAAAAATGTATTGTACAAAGCTGATGATGATGCAGTCTGTTTCATTGTAACACATGACGGAGACAATACTTGTGACGATGAAGCAGATGAACTTGGAGTAGACGATGATTGCGTGAAAGAATTTTTGCCGGATGGAAGTTACACCATTCCAGTATGCTCATGAAGAAAGGAAACATAACATTAATGATTGTAGGTATCATTTTAGTAATTGCATCTTTGTTAGTCTTAGCACCGAAGCTTGTGAATTTCTTATCTTCCGGACAGGAGAAAGGTCCTGAAATACTTTGCCAGGAAACGGTTGCTTTGCGTGCTGCAAGTGCACTGAGTGTTTCTGGAGTAAACGTTGCAAAAACTCCACTTTTGTGTAAGACGATTGACAAAGATATATCTGGGACAAAAGATGATGTTATGCATCAGTTAGGTGATTTAATGGCACGTTGCTGGTGGATGTATGGTGAAGGACGGTATGATGATATTGCTGGTGGTGGAAGTTTTGGATATGAAGATATCATTCCTGATTTTTCAACAAGTAATGCCTGTGTAATGTGCTATTCGGTTGTTGTTGAAGATTCTGAAGAGTTTTCTGTATCGGACAGTATTTCTTCAGAAGAGTTTGCCAATTTTTTGCTAACAGAAGACTATAAGCATAGAAATAGTAAAGGAAATACTTATCTGGGATACGTTCAAACAGTTGGTGGTCCTGGTGCAATTCAAGTACTAACAGATATTGAATCTGAGAAAGCGTATGGTATCAGTTTCGCTGCTAAGAATAAAGAGCCAGGTTTTTTAGCCAGTGTTGGACTTGGTGCTGTTGGACTTGGAGTATTATCCATTGCAAGCGGGCCCGTTGGTTGGGTAACGGGCGGAATTCTTGCTATTGGAGGTACACTATCAACAATTGATGATGTAATGACCTTATTTAGAAATAGGGAAGTAAGTAGCATTTACATTAACGATTTAGCAACAGCGCAAGAGAATTGTTTTCAGGGAGATTTAGGAGGTAATTGATGATGAATAAGAAAGGAATTGTATGGCAGCAAATAATGATGGCAATCATTGCAATAGTTGTCGTGGTATTAGTCATATTTTGGTTTAGGCAAAGCGGAGATAAAGCAGTTGAAGGTCCATCTGGAGTATTAGATGAATTAAGTAGTGATGTGGATGGTGACGGTGTGAAAGATTTTTTTGATAAGTGTGATGATGGAATTACAGATTCACAAAAAAATGTGAACGTTAATGACAAAGGATGTACTAAAACTCAACAGGATGCCAGGGAATCATGAACACAACGAAAACTAATTATTTTCGAGTATTCTTTTCCAGTTTGAAAAAGAATAAGAAAGCAAGCACCATAATACCTGAATCAATTGTCGGGATAGTGTTTGCTCTTATTCTTATTGGAAGTACTGTTTTGTTATTATCACAATGCACTCGGTTGAGTGATCAGGCTGAAAAGAATTTCTATCAGTTTGCCGATAAGATTGAAGAAATGAAAGATTTAGTTGATGGAGAAAGTAAAGTATTTCGAACGATCCAGGATCCAGGCACATTCATTATCGCATTTACTGGAAACGAGGAAAGTGTATATATTGGTTTTTCTGGTCATTTTTCCTATCCTGAAGAGAAGTGTAAAGGGAAATCTTGCCTCGTTCTGTGCCAGAAATTCGAAGGGTTGGGAGATGTACAGTGTTCAGATCTAAAAGTGAAAGTACTGGATGATCTTACCATTTCTTCACCTTGGGCTAGTAGAAGGACCGAGGATAACGAAAGACGTGCTCTCGTTCAAATAGAAGTGTCAAATAGGAAAATAACAATTACCGGAGGGAATGAACCCGAGGTTGTGGAGGATGTGTTAGGTGGAGCGAGCACACTGTAAAGATGTTTAACAAAAAAGCGATAAGTATAGTGCTAACTATAGGTGAAATATTAATTGTGGTTGCTGTTGCCATTGGTACGATAAGCATTGCTCAAAGTAGATCCGAATCTCTGGACGTTGCAAAAGTGAGAATTGCAGAAGATTTGACAGCAATGATTCACGTATTATCCTCAGTTTCTGGTAATGCTGTTGTGCAGTATCCTGGGAATGTGCAAGAATTTACCATTATCGCTGATACGAATAGTCTCTCAGTGTTTACAGTAACCGATGGAAAAACTGAACCAGAACGAGAATGGGCGAAGAAAAAGTTGTTTGTTCCTGCAGAGTTTGAAGTAATAGGAGTGCTTGAGCAACAGCCAACATTAACGATCACAAAGGAAGGAAAGAGGATTTCATTATCATGAACAGAAAAGCTGAATCGGCATTTGCATTAGCAAAGAAAACTATCTTTTGGACATTTGCCAGTATTTTCATCATTGGATTTATTTTCTTCTTTGGGTTTCAAGTGAAAAATTTTGAAAGAATTTTGGTGAATGTTCCTGTTGAATCAACTGCTGAATCGTTATCTTTGAGATTTACACACTCTTGTTTCTCAAATGAACCGTTTGTCATTGAAATGGATCAGTTTACTAATGAACATGTTCGGGAATGTTACACATCAACCGGACGGAAAGATTTCAATTTTAAGATTGATGTTGTTGGTCAAAGTGTTCAAACTGAACATTATTACACTGGGAGTCCAACATTTACCGTTAAAAAATCTGTCTTAGTGGATGGAAAAAATGAGGAGATGATTATTCATGTTCAAGAGACAGTCTAAGGCACAAGCAGATTGGGCGGATTTGGTTATCATGTTGTTTACTTTCATACTTATCTTTTTGTTTATTGGTATAACCTTTTCAAACATTGGTTCAGGTCAGAATAGAGTTGCAGCAATGGAAATTGGTGAAATGACTGCACAGCAAGAATTATTATTGTTATTGAAAACCCCTATTGAATTGGATGGAGTTCAGCTGCAAATTGTTGATATTATTGAAATGTGGCGTCAAGATGCGTCGCTGATTGATCAGTTAAAAGTAGCTGTTGGAGAAGTATTGACAAAGTCATCTGAAACATGCGTCATTTTTTATCCATCATATACTCCACCAACTGATCCACGAGCAAATTTGGCAAGACCACTATCTATCAAAAGTCCAAGAATTATTGAAGCTGGTCGAGGAAGTTCCTGCGATGGAAATATTAAGTATGCATGGGCGACAGCAGAATTACCAGGAGGAACGGTTGCGTACCAGTACGCTGTAATATGACAAACAAAAAAGGATTAGTATTGTATTGGATTGTTCCTGTAGTGATATTTGCTTTAATATTGTTCACAGTTATTGTAGTACGAACAACGTCACTGCAGACAACTGTTGGTGGAGATTGGGCGTTTAATTTTTTGGATAATGTGTACGATGCTGAAGAAGAATTATTAGTTCAAGATCTTTTGATTAAGAAATCTGCATGGAAAACTGCGGTAGAGTTATCTTCGTCAGGTGGACAAGTTGCAGAATCAGATTGTGGAACGATTGATGACATAAATGTATGGAATAAGAAAGAGGAATGGTGTTTACCTGATGTTTCAACTAATGTGTTAAACAAATTCGTTGAACATCTGGAAGGGAATGATAAGGGATATTATGATCTTGATTTTACTCATGGATTTTCTGGGAAGTCTGATCAAAAAGACGTAGTGAGTAATGATAAAGGAACATACACGTATAGTTATAATTTTGATGTTGATTTAGGATATTCATTTTCTGGGTATGATGAATTGTTTGAAAAAAGTCAACGATTTGTGTTTGAATGTCGGAATGTTCGTGATTTGAAATCATGTTTAGAAGATAAAAGAGGAAATTGGAAATTTACTTCCTGTGAAAATGAAGCGTTCAGGTTTGGACATGTGAAAATACCATTCTGTGCTAGGTCGTCTAAATTGCCTGAAGGATTTGTGGATTACAGTTTTGCATTAGATTTCACACCAACAACTCCTTTTTCTTTGGAAAATGTTGATGCTGTTCAAGAACGTGACTTTTTGGTTGTAACTGTTGATAAACCAACAATCATTGGAGATTTCACGGTGTACTTTATTGATTCTGCATACGGACGTGATTTGATTACTTCAGACTCATTTGATTGGAACAGTGTACCGTCAATTGTAAGTCATTATAAAATTACGATGTCGGCCAGTTCACTCTGTCCAGATTTTTCTCAAATGGTTGCTGGTGCCGGGTATACCTGCAGTGATAAAATACACTTAGCCGTAAGTCATTCACCGGGTAACTATTTTGTTATGGTTTCGAACACAAGAGACGGGAAAGAATCTCAATTTAACGCTGAAATAGTTGAAACCGTATTATCCACTTCCTAAATCTTTATAAAAAATAATTTTTCCTAATATGTCATGTTTAGAATACCATTGGCTGATTTGAAAAAGAAAATTCTTGAATCAAACGTGATATCTTCGGAAGAGTTAGATGAAAAAATTAAAAGTAAAATTAACGAATTGTCTGGTCTCATTTCTGAGGAAGGTGCCGGTCACATTATTGCTAATGAATTAGGTATTAAATTGTTTAAGGAAGAAGGTCAATTTAAAATCAAAGAGTTATACGCTGGCATGCGCGGTATTGAAACAGTTGGGAAAGTAACAAGAAAATTTGAGTTGCGTGAATTTTCTAAGAATGATCGTGTGGGAAAAGTTGCTTCCTTTGTAATAGGCGATGAAACGGGTACTGTCCGTGTAGTTCTGTGGAATGAGCAGACAGACATATTTAATTCATTTAATGAAAATGATGTTATTTCTATTAAATCTGGGTTTGTGAAGGAAAATAATAATCAGAAAGAAATTCATATCAATGATCGTGCAAAGGTTGAAGTAAATCCTTCCGGAGTGACTGTAGGGGAAGTTAAAGAAAAATTAAGTTCTGAGCGTAAGCGGATAGGTGAGTTGCAGGATGCAGAAAGTGGTGTTGAAATATTAGGCACGATTGTACAAATATTTGATCCGCATTTCTTTACTGTTTGTCCGGAATGTAATAAAAGAGTTACTGAACGTGATGATGGTTCCTATTGCCCAGCGCATGGGAAAGTTGAAGCTACACAATCGTACGTGATGAATTTGGTTGTTGATGATGGTAGCGGGCATATTCGAACTGTTCTGTGGAAAAATCAAACTAATAATTTATTGGGGAAACAAGAGGAACAAATGAAAGAGTTTAAAGGGAATCCGCCGTTGTTTGATTCTATTAAAACCGATTTACTTGGTGAGCAAGTTAAGTTAACTGGTAGAGTTACAAAGAATACATTGTTTGATCGGCTTGAGTTTAATGTTCAGTTGGTCTATAAAGCTGATCCTGCTGAAGAGATTAAAAGGTTGGAGAATTCTGAGTAAAAAATGATGTTTGTTATGCATCAAATGGTGCTACAAAGGCAGATGGTAGAGGTTCTACGTATACTTTTTTTGGTAAGGCAAGTAATTCTTTATACCCACCAGCAAGTCGGTTAACAACATTCCAAATGGGATCCTTTGATGATGAAAATCCCCAAAATGGTAACGCCAAATGGGCACCGTTAAAGTAAAGAAATTCTGGTTTTGACATGCCATGATTTGGTTTGGGTTCTGTTGTTGGTTGTGGTCTTTCTGTTAGGTCAACGAAGAGGTTAAAGTAATCAAAGGTTGAAATAGGATTTCCTACAATGTCACAATGTCGTCGTGGCATACCAAGAGCGTATAATCGTAATTTTACATCTAATTCTTCTGCTTTTCCATTGAATGCCTGACGGAGACCACTTAATACACCTGCGCTTTCGTGTCCTGATTTCTGATTCACATAAATTTCTGAGAAACTTCCCGTGCCATGCCGAATTAATGTATCATTACCATGTAAATCTGTTGCATAACCAACAATGTCATCTAATTCATCTCGCGGAGGAAATACTTCACAAATTGGTTTTTCCCATAAATCATCAAGTGAACATCCTCTTTCAATTATAACATCTTGAAGAATTTTTCCAAAGACTCGAAAGTAATCGTCTTCCGCTAGCATCACTTAGTTATTACTGCGAGTTATTTATTTTTTTCCTTCTCAAAATTGTGAAAAAATGAAGATTCCAAAATAAGAACTAAAGAACGCCTACTTTTTCTTAAAACTTTTAATCAAACGTCCACTGGTCACTGGACATGCGCGGACAGAGTTTATATACAACCATGATTTCTAGATATTTGCAGTGATCCAACGATTGCTGCCCTCGCTGATGTCATAATGGCATTGGTTGAAATAAAAAGCGAAAAGCAATGAGGTGTAAAAATGGAAACACAACAAGTAGTAAGTGAAAGTGCCGGTAATCAACCGGAAAAGAAGTTTAGAGCAGGTGCAGTATCTGCAACGATCTGGCGTAATGCTGGACAAAACCAACAAGGAGAAGCGGTTGAGTACCGTACGATTTCTTTAGATAGAGTGTATAAAGATAGGGATGGTAATTGGAAGAATACATCTTCTTTACGTGTGAACGACCTCCCAAAGGCAACGATTGCGTTGCAGAAAGCATATGAGTATCTTGTCATTGGACAAGATACATTAAACGGAGGTGGTCAATAATGACAGAAGCAGAATTGATTGAAGAACCAGTTGCAGAGGAGCTGGAAGTTAAAAATGGAATTGAAGAAATTCAGCCAGAAGTGGAAGAACCAGTGGTTGAAGAAAAAGCACCTCAGCCACAAATAAAAGATCTTCCCGGCGTGGGAGCAGCGACCGCTGAGAAACTTGAAGGAGCAGGATATCGAGATATGATGTCGATTGCCGTTGCAACACTTGGTGAGTTATGTGAAACAACCGGCATGTCTGAATCAGTAGCGAGGAAAGTTGTCAATGCTGCCAGAGATTCAATGAAAATGGGTTTCGAGACAGGAACTGATATCTTGAAGAAGCGAGCGTTAGTGGTAAAAATTTCTACCGGTAGTCAAACATTCGATACACTAATGGGTGGCGGATTTGAAACTGGTGCTATCACTGAATGTTTTGGTGAATTTGGTTCTGGAAAGACACAGATAGGTCATCTATTGGCTGTCAATATGTTGAAATCTGACCCAACTTCCACGGTTGTGTACATCGACACTGAAAATACGTTCAGACCTGAAAGAATAAAGCAACTTGCAGCAGGAGTTGATTTAGATCCTGATGAAGCACTTGCTCGATTAATGGTTGCACGGGCATATAACTCTGATCATCAAATGTTATTGACTGAGAAAGTTGATACGTTAATGACGGAGCAGGGGAAGAATGTGAAACTTGTCGTTGTTGATTCGTTAACTTCGCATTTTCGTGCAGAATTTATCGGTCGTGGGACTCTTGCGGAAAGACAGCAAAAGTTGAACAGGCACATGCATCAATTGGGAAAAATTGCACATTCCAATAACATTTGTGTGTATGTAACCAACCAAGTTATGGCGAAGCCTGATCAATTTTTTGGTGATCCAACAACATCGATTGGCGGGCATATCGTTGCGCACGCATCTACATTTCGTATCTATCTACGGAAAGGTCGGAAGGGAAGTAGAGTTGCTAAGTTAATTGACGCTCCTGCCACAGCTGACGGTGAAACTTGTTTCGTTGTTGAGGAAAAAGGGTTACGTGACATAGCCTAATTTTCTATTTTTCTTTTTTTTTATTTTTCAACTCTCAAATTATTATTTTTGTTTATCAACTAAAAATCATTTACAGATTTTCAAATCTCACTTAAAATGAAAAAGGAAAAACAATCATACACTTGCCATTCCCTCCCAGAATACAACATTGCCATGAAGCTACGGAAAGAACTTGGTTGGGGTGAATACAAAATACAACGAGAACTTCGTAAGAATGAATTTGAAATTAAACTTAGAACCATTATTAGTTGGATACGTGAAGGAAAAAAACCATTTAATTTTCGCATTTTAGCTCAAATACCAAAATCATCAAAGGTTCTTACAAAAGAAAAAGCTTACGTTCTTGGAACTCTCTGTGGAGACGGATATATTACTACTGGATATAGGGTCGGTTTAGATGTGTGCGATGAGGATTTCGCGCAATATTTTAAGAAATGTTTGGAGAAAATCTACAATCTTACTTCTTCATTGAGATTTGTAATTAGCAAGAAAGCCAATCATAAACCAAAATACTGTATTATGCTTGTTTCCAAATTGGTTGTTCTTGATCTCTTAAGCTACTTAAATTCTTTTAAGACTTTTGAATGGGAAGTTCCTGATCAGATAAAAAATGCAAAAAAAAAAGTTCAATCTATGTTCATAAAAGGGTTTGCAGATTCAGAGGGATGTGTTAAAAATAGGCATAGAAACAGAGAGATCATGCTTGCTTCTGGAAATCCAAAAGGATTACAGCAAATCAAAGAATTGCTTATCAATTTCGCAATCAGTTCCTATATCGTACAAAGAAAAAACAATGTGGTTAACTTATACATAAGCGATTATAGATCTTTAAAGATTTTTTATGACAATATTGGGTTCGTAATTCAACGTAAACAAGAAAAACTTAAAGCAGGATTGGATCGATATAAGAGGAAAGGAATAAGGAAATATTCTGAAGATTTCAGACAAAAAGCTCTTGCTCTACTCAAACAAGGAAAAACACATTATGAAATTGGAAAAATCATGGGAACTTCTTATGCTAACATTTATGATTGGGAAAAAGCAGCAAAAAATCCTAATTACTACAGAATGAAATGGCAAAAACAGAAGAATTAGTTTTTTCCCTTTTCTTCACAACACTTTTAATGTAGACTAATTCTGAGTTAGTATGTCAATATTAAGTAAACGGGACTTGCTTGATCAAGAAAGAAAAGGTAATGTAGTAATTCCTGACAGAGAAGAGTTTAGTGCATTTTCACTTGATATGAAAATTGGTCGATTATTTAAGAGAAAGCCAGGGGCTGTTTTTGAAACACCTGGACCATTTGATGATGAAGAAACTGAGGCAGAATTTGTCACAAAATATTTAGAAGAAATTGAATGGAATGGTGAAGTTATTGTTGGACCAAACAATCAATATTGGTATTATCCTCAAGAAGATATTTTTCTTGCTGAGGGTTTAGCTGGAAAAATAACATCTCGAAGTAGTTGGGCACGACTTGCAGCGCGGACAGAAAACCAAGAAGAACAAAATTACTTAAGGAATTTTACTCAGGAGGTCTGGGTCAATCCGTTATGTACTTTGGGTTCAACAGGAACATCATATGTAATTGAACAGGGAAGTGCAGTTGGTCAGTTATTTGTTCATGATGGGTTAGAACATTGTACGGTGGAAGAAGTTCAAGACTTAATTTCTGGTGGCGATTTTGTTATTGAACGGAAAGGAAAGAGATTAAGTGTTGATGATGTGGATTTTTGGCCTGATGGACATTCTATGGCAGGAATTGTGTTGACCAAAGGTCCAGATTTGTTGGTGTATGATGGAAGTATCTTAAGAAAAGGAAATTCTGATCAACATTTTACAAAAGTTTCTTTAGAGAATGGAAGCTATCCAGCAGCAGAAAGACAATTCTTTTTATCTGCAAGTGCTGAAACTATTTCTTTGCCCAATGGTTATGTGGGAGATGTGAAAGAGCGAATCGCTGGAACCTTACCAGCGATGATTACTCATGCTAATGCTCCGTACATTGGACCAAGTAGTGTGTTCGAAGGAACTATTACCTTTGAAAACTGTATGTTGCTTTCTTATGCTATTACTGAAGGAATGCCATTCACTACATTGAACTTGATTAAACTAAGAACACCAATTAATGGCGGGTCAGAATCTCGGTATAAAGGACAACAAGGTGCTACTGCAAGCAGATTATAACTTTTTTGAGAAACATTTTTAAATCATGTGCATAACTGAGTTGGTAATAAACCTAAAGTGAGGTAAAGAAATATGAATGGAAGAAATGTACCCGTAAGGGAAGGAGAAGAATATGATGTGGAGATCGAAGCCGTTGGAGAAAAGGGCGACGGTATCGCGAAGGTAAACAACTTTGTGCTTTTTGTACCAGGCACACAAAAAGGTGATCGAGTACGAATTCGAGTCACAAAAGTCTTCAAGACTGTTGGATTTGCTGAAGTAGCTGGCCAAGGTGCTGCACCTGCTGCCGAACCTATGGATGAACAACAAATGGACGAACCTGAGGCTGAACCTGCGGAAGAAGCAGAACCATCCGAAGATTTCGGTGAAGACGAATCAACTGAAGAAGATTCTGAGGAACCTTCTGAAGAACCAGCAGAAGAAGAGGCTCCAGCAGAGGAAGAGGCTCCAGCTGAAGAACCGGCAGAGGAAGAAGCGCCTGCAGAAGAGGAAGCTCCAGCTGAAGAACCAGCAGAAGAAGAAGCGCCTGCAGAAGAAGAGGCTCCAGCTGAAGAACCAGCAGAAGAAGAAGCGCCTGCAGAAGAGGAAGCTCCAGCCGAAGAACCGGCAGAAGAAGAAGAACCAGAGCAGTAATTTTGCTCTATTTTTTTATTTTTTTTACTATTTATTTTTTAGATTTTGTGATAGGAATTCTTGTAAACTTTTTACATTCAAAACATGAAATAACTACCTTACCATCTTTAGTACGAATTCTGGCGTTTGTACCTGAAACTAAATATTTGTAGCAATGTTTACAAAACTGTCTTTTATATTCCCTCGGCATACGCACACGCGCTTTCATGGATAATTTCCTTGCCAAAGTTACATATCGATGGGCTAGCTTTTGATCTTCCTTGAAGACTTTACTAGCTTGGAGAAATAATTCTTTGATACGCTTTCTAGCAATATCTTTCTGTTTTTGAACTGAATTTTTCATCTCGCGGCTACAATCAAACTACTCGTTAATTTGACTTCTTCACGAGAACGTATGTTATCCATAATAAATGTTCCTAATTGTTCAGGGTCAGTTGCGTCCACTTCAGCTAATACATCCCACTCACCAAATAGAATATATGCATTTGTTACCCCAGGCAAGCTCTTTAAATCATCTACAATCATTTTTTCATCACACTCTTTTAACGATACTAAGACATAAGCTCTCATTTTTTCACCACCAAGACATTCCATAGGTTTGAAGTATTTAAAATTTGTTAAAGGGTAAACATATAAATCAGTGGGACTTTCTTAAGTTATGAAGAAAAGGGGAAGACCGGTTAAGTCAGAAATTAGGAATAACGTTCTTGAAATAGTACATCATTTAGGGAAAGGGTATGGTTACCAAATAGCGAAGGCTTATAATTCCATTTTTCCTAAAGTTTCACAACGAAGTGTATATTATCATTTGAGAAAAGGTGTTCAATTGGATGAATTGAAAGTGAGTAAAATTAAAATGGAAAAAGGTGATTATTCTTGGGGAGATAAAGCTGAGAAGATTTATTATTCACTTGGTCGATTGGGAAGTGCTAAAGGTGATGGTAGAGTTAAAGAGTTCTTTAGGAAGAAATAATCATTCATACACTTCCATTTTAATCCAATCTTTCTTTGCGCCACCTTCAAGCAATTGCTCTCGCATTGCTCTCACAAATTGTAAAGGACCGCATAAGTAATACAGAGGTTTTGATAAATTAGAGATATTTTCTTTGAAAAATGCTAAATCAAACCTTCCTGTCTTTCCTGTCCATTCTTCTTGTGTTAATGTAAGAAATAATCCTCTTTTGTGACCTTGCCATTCCTCGAAATCTTTTCTGTAAATAATGTCTTTTTCTGTTTTGTTTGAGTAGAATAAATCAACGTTAATATCTAACTTTTTATTTTCAATATATTGCATCATGCTTCTTAAGGGTGCAATGCCTGAACCAGCTCCAATAAATATTACGTGATTGGAAACTCCTTCAACAAAAGTAAATCGTCCGTAAGGACCAGCAAGTTCAAGTTCAGCTCCTTCTTTTACATTACAAAGGTAGGGGCTGACGAAACCATCGGGAGTTGCTTTGATACATAATTCCAATTGATTTCTTAAAGGAGAAGCAGCAAGTGAAAAAGCTCTTTTTACTGGTTGCCCCTTCGGTGAACAGGTGACCATCATAAACTGACCGGGAAGAAAATCTACTTTCGGGCCAGCTAACACTAGAGTTACTGTGCTGGGAGTTTCTTTGATAACTTTCTGTACTCGGTATTTCATACGTGAATCTTAGTGCAATTCTATAAAAATCTTTAGAATATTTTAGCTATAAGTGGATAAAATAGATTTAACAGTAATACCATTAATGTTACTAAAGCTAGCATACGATATTGTCTTTCTCCTTTATCAGTTCCAGAAAGCTTATGTAACGCAACTTGAACCATTCGACCACCATCAACGATTGGTAATGGAAGTAAGTTGAAAAGTCCTATTCCTAAACTTAGTAGGAAGAGCCATCTCAAAAATCCAATAAGCCAAACTAAAGCAGCGTAGAACACCCCAAGTAGACCGCCCTCATATTGTTCCTTAACTTTTACTTCATTCTCAATTGTTTGAATCCCTAGGAACGATTTGCTCTCATCCGTCGGATCTTTACCTAAGGTAAGAGGAACATCTCCAGATGTTGTCGATAATGATATTTCTTCACCAGGTTTAGTACATTGAAGAACGTCACCAAATGGTCTGAAATTAGTGGTGGACTCACCGTTAATTCCAGTAATAATCGTTCCCGGTTCAATACCTGCCTGTTCAAAAGCGAAATCTTCACCGTAATATTCATGGAATGTAAATCCAACTGGTTCAACCATGGTTGCTTGAATTGGAAGGAGTACCCACGTTAAAAGTAGAATGGAAACTACTGCCATTAAAATGTTTGAGAAAGATCCTGCTGCCAAAACTGAATATTGAGTGATATCGGACTGTTTTCTCATTTGCTGTTCATCAGGTTCAACAAACGCACCGATGATTGGACCGAAGAGAACTAAGCCAGTGTTCTTTACTTTGATATCATGAGCTCGTGCGACAATTCCATGAGAAAATTCGTGTATAAGTGCAATCAAGAAAATGGCTAGAATCCAGTACCAGAATGGGAGCACACCTAAACCTGGAACTGAAATCCCAGGTAGTACTAAAGAAACTCCTGATTGCGCAGTGGGTTGTGTGAACAAAACAATGAGATTTTTTATTAACGAGTAGGAGATTATGACTAATCCAACATAACCAGCACCAACTCCAATGTAACCGCATAACCGTACCCATTCCCTGTATTTTTTGGAAATCTTTTCAATGAATTTCAGACCGAATGACATTCGGTACAAGAAGATAATTTTTGCTTGAACGTCAATACGTTTTCTCTTGATGTACAGTAAAATAGCAATAACAAGGTAGAAACCAATTATCCATTTGAACTTTATCAAAAATTCGAGCATGTGTTAAGAAAAATTGGAGGGTATTTATGTGTTGCGGTGATGAATAATTGAATAAAATATTTAAAGATGAAAATGCTTATCTTTTTCATGACCGATAAATGTGCATTATTGAACGCTGGTGGATGGTTCAGATTTTTTGTGAGAAGTGCTGAAGATTCCATAAGAGACTTTGTTTCCGAAGACTCTACAAGACCAGAGGGAGACTTGATTTTTTCCATTGGAGTGAACATCGGCGGTGCAAGAGGAGTAAAAGAGAAGTATCCAAAATGTTTGAGTAGACAATATGAAGATCTTTTGAAGTATGCACAATCAAAGTTGCCAGAAGAAACGTACAAATTGACAGAATTATATGCTCGGTAGTTTACTTCTTTCTCTTAGGTCGTAACTTTTGCGACTTACATTTACGGCAATTGGCTTTTCCTTGAGAAACTTTCAAACTAGATACGCGAACTTTAGCTTTACATTGTTTACAAACGAAAATGTTTTTGAACATTCGTTCTTGCGCTTCGTCGAATTTGACCATGTTAACTCTTAACTTGTCTAATCATTTTTTGTCCCATAATTTCCCAATACAGGACTTCAACATTATCGTGAACATCTGCTTTAAATTCAGCAGGGATATCCATCTCAAATGTTTCATAACTTTCCATGTCCATCACCGTTGCCGTGTTACCTGAAACTGATAACACTTGCGCATTCTTTTTTTCAACAACAGGCACTTCGATTTTATCATGCCCTGGCATGACAATGATTCTCTTCTTTTGATCAAAGATGCCGACACCTTCCAATCTCACTTTCGCGTGACCGTGTTTTCCTGGTCTGGAAACTTGAACTCCAGTGACCTTACACGGTGAATTGTCAATAATGAGTGTATCGCCTTTCTTAAGGCTGATAACACTTGCTAACTTCTTTTCATACATAATAACTGTGTTTTGGGTAGTTGTTTTTAAATCTTACGGAGAAATGATTGTAACCAAGTCTTCTGCTTTGGCCTTCTTTTCGTCATACCTTTCTTTTGTCTCACAATTCCAGTAATCCTCTTTTCAATCAAACTATGGTTCGGATACATTCGTTCCATTCTTTTAAATTGAGGAGTATGATACGAACTACGACCATTCTTTGAAGTAAATTGTAAATGTTTATGCAACATTTCATGGTACATGATGTAATCAATGATTTCGTTTGATGCGTCTTTAAACAACGAGGACATAGTAATGGTATCGTTATGGTAATTGTAATGAGCTAATTTTCTGAATGTTTCTTGACCCCATTGCAAGTTTGGTAATTCTAGTTGTCCAGAAAGTAATTGTTCATTGACTCTTGAAAAAGAATCTAAAAGCTGCCCGTCAATGTTATTTTTAGGTGTTAATACTGGAATGTTTTTCACAAATGAATGATATAATTCAATGTTGCTTGTTGTTTGTTTGTTTTTCAAAATCTTAAGAAGTAAATGTTGAATTAACCCAATTTTAATTTCATCATCAATATCTTTCCATTTGGAGTTCATTCTGATTTCAAGAACTTGATGCTTTAATCGAATGTTTGCGTTAAAATCACCGAGTTTTTTATTGTAATTTAAGAAGGATTGGTAAGGAAATAATTTATCGGGGAATAATCTGTGGTACGATTGCTGAATTAAGTTCATTCTAACTCAAACCGTAACATCGCTGCAATTTTCCCTAAATCTTTCAATTGAACGCCCTCACGCGTTTCAGTAGAAATGATAATTACTTTCGCTCCACCTTTCTCAGCTTTTTCTTCAAGATCGATAATTGTATCTTCCTCCAAAGATTCAGAAAGTAATAATTTGTCAACAGCGTTCATATCCAATGCTTTGATGGTTTCTTTCTCTCCATAGGTAACTTTTCTGGGTTTTTTATTTAACAAATCAAAGAATTCTTGCATGATCTTTTTCTCTCGAGCAATTTCTTCCTCAGCAAGTAAATCTGAAGATTTGTCCAGTAATTCTTGCAAGCCAAATTCGCCAGTGTACGATAAATCTTTGTGTCCAATAATTTTCTTTTTAATATCACCAGTCAAATAATCTTTCTGCAGAAATTCATTGACAGTCGTACCAGGGCCGCCAAGAATGATTCCTTTCAAATCATTCCCTAATGGAAGGAATTGATTTTTCATATATTCAGCAATTTTTTTGAAATGATCTTTGTACGCACCTTCTCTGATTCTGGCAAATCTCTGGGCGGAATTATGGACAATAACTCCGTTTGCAATGAAGTTTTGATTCTTGACAGAAATGTCAACCATTGCTGTTGCTTCCTCAGTAATCTCTATGGATTTAATTTTTACAGGTAAGAACGGATAGTGAACAATGGGTTCTAATTGATCATGGAGTTTCTGATCTTTTGCGTAAGATAAAATCGAATTCTTGAATACTTCTTTACTCATCATCCGTTCATTTCTGAAAAAGTTCGTTGTCTTAGGAAACGCTTGAATATTGTAACCAGCACCTTCAATGATTTTTCTAATTTCGCTTCCGGGAACGATTAACTGGCGAACATTACTTTTCGTTGTCTTGTTTTCAATTGCGAAATCTAATTTTGCTGATTTCTTCTGGCAAGAAAATCCAATGAATTTCCTAAATAGTTCCAACGATTGCTTTTCAGTTATATCAATAGTAAATCGATGATTATTGCTGTAAGGATTTCTTCTGTTATCATATTCATGTAATGATGAAATGATACTAAATCTCAGAAGAGCCATTTGAATTTGCTGCGCTAACAATTTGTTATTGATGCCGAAAGCGACTTGTTTTCGCACTGAAACGTAACCCTCTGCATCAAAAAATCCACGTATGAAAGCAGCTAAAATGTTGTTAGGTGATTTCAGTATTTTGTCAGGAATCAACGTGTCTCTCGCTTTCTTGATTGCGGGAAATTCTTCGCGAATAAGTCTTACCAATGGCCTGCTGGTAAATCGTAATTGATGATAATTCTTCCTTTCTCTAAATCTGTAACTACTGTTTATTTCAAAATATTTATCGTATTTTTCTTTGTAATGAAGAGCAACATCTTTGTCTTGTTCAAAGAGAGTAATTCGATCTGTTTCGATAGAACCATCCCCTACAAAATAACCGAGAAATTGTGCAAATTCTTGGTCTATTTCTTTTGGAAGATTAATCGCTTTGGTCCGAGAGGTTTTGTATTTTTCCGATTGCAATAATTGAACTTTCCCTTTGACATCGATTACTTCTGGCATAATTAAGAAATCGCCTTCCTTGAGTTCTTCTGCTGACTTTTCTTGGATACCATCGTTTGTGTATACAAAGAAAACGTGGTCTTTTGATGTTTGAACTTCGAGACGAGGATATTTAGTAACAATCTTGTGAACTTGAGACTTCGTTACATCCCATTTGTCAGTTATTGGGGAATCCGTTAGTGAAAAATTATCCATAGCCATACTCGCTAGTACGTATGGATTATGGGAATTTTTTATCTGGAGGATTTCACCATCACATGATTGGATTAACGTTGCTGGAACACAGCACTGACCACCAGCCTTTATCTTTCCAGGAACTTCAGAATGTGTTTTTTGTAATGGAACGATAGTTTTTCCTTTCAGTAACGCAATTGTTGCATCTCTTCTGTCTAATACAACTAAGCCGTACACTTGATGTTCAACCATCATTTCTTCAAGTAAATCAGTTACGAAATGTTTATCACAACGATAAATCCGCGTGTTAAGTGGAATTGGCGGTTCAATACTCCACACTTTCATATCTTGCTTTCCTTCAGTGGACGCAACGTTCCCTGAGAAAACAGCTAGACCATTTTCAGGTGTCTTTTTGAACAGTCTGAGATGTTGAATCATTTTTTCCAAAGCTGATTGTACATTTTTTCTGGTTGAGGCGGATTTAATGTTAGAAGCAGTTCCTTGCTCTTCAGCTAAATGTTGAATTATTTTTGTAATTTCGTAACCTGCAGGGATAAAAACTGTCACAAATTCTGTATGAAGAGCCTTCTGGCTACGTAACTCTTTGATTAATCTCTTCAGTTTCAATTTCTCTTGTGCTGTTAATGACATAAATAGAGAAGTGTAGTAAGTGATTTAAATACTTTTGTGCTCTAATTTTTGGGAATAACTGGTTTTGCTTGAGGTGGATAACTTCTCAGTACGTGATTAAACAAAGGATCTAAATCAGTGTCTTCTTCTACCGGAAATGTTCTTCCATCCGCCGTGTATTTATTTTTTGCTAACCATAATCTCGTATACTGATTGACTTGATCGACCATTCCGCTGATATGTTCGGGAGGAGTTAATTTATTGTCAGTGATTTCTTGCACTAAGCGAAACCAACCAAATATGGGAAATGTGCTATGTTCATCGCCAGGATCTTTTAAAACCCAATGAACATACGGCAATGCTTCCTCACCCATGGCTGCAATTTCTCTATAAGCATCACAATCGGTATAATCCATTGGATTGGAACTATATGAAACAGAGTCACAATGAGTTTGCCATTGGTTTTTTAATTCAACAAATTGTTTGAGTACATCTTGGTCAAGATACATGTCAATATTGTAGAGTAGAAAGTTTATAATTTTTTCTTTACTTTATTTAACATATCTTTCTCTTGACAATCAAATTCAATAGTTTTATGTTTTTCCTTCGATTCCAATAAACAAACTTGAAAGATTTCTGCATCAAGATTTTCTCTAATTTTCTTTTTTGAATAACCTCGTTTTTGTAATCTCTTTTCGAGCATTTTCAAATTCTTGCAAGTTAACACAATAGATAAGTCAACTTTTTTCAATAAATGAGCAATGTGAGAATCAATAATCAAACCTTCAGATTCTTTGAGTTTTTCCTTCACTAACTTTTCTAACTTTTTCACATCAACTGTGTAACATTTCTTTTCTTTACTAAATGAAATGGAAATGTCTTTGTAATACTGAGAAATATCCAATCTGGTTAATCTTGTTTCCTTTGCTAACTTTTTTGCTAAAGTCGATTTACCTGTTCCAGGTGTTCCTGTGATGACAATAACCTTTTTCATACATAAAGAAGAGAATAAGTAAATATAAATGTTCGTTAATACTTTGCTTCCAATGTTCTTAAATGCTCTTCTTCCTTTGGAGTCAGTGTTTGATTAGAAGCATCTCTGGTCGTTCTTAAATGTCTCAAATAATTAAGATCAATTTCTCTTACCATTTCGGGTATTTCTGCTTCATATGCAAATGCATCCACACAAATTTCGTAATCACCAAGTGCAATCGTACTTCCATAATGAGTTATTGCAAATTGATCAAAACGGGCTTTTTCTTTCTCAGGACCACCAACAATGGTATCGAGTGAGACTGTGCCTAACTTCACTTGATCATGAACTACTAGCATAACGTCAAGCCGTCGAGCTTCTACATCTAACAAACCGCCAACCGCGAAACAACCATGGGCATTTTGAGGATTATATCTGTGAGAAATTTCCTCTTGTTTTACAAAAGCAACATAAACTTCAGACATACAAATTTCATGTTTTCATAGTATATAATATTTTCGATGGAGACGTTGCAAAAGCTGTAATGAAGTAAACAAATATTAAAATAGGATGAACGAACATGAAGTTCATGCACAACGATATTCTAGACGAAGTTGCTCATAAAACAGAAGAAAACGAATTTTACTCGCCCCTACCAGATGGTTATCAAAAAGGGAAGACTAAATATGTAATTGTCTCAGGAACAGTGATGTCTGGTTTAGGTAAAGGAATATTTGCTTCAAGTTTAGCTAAATTGTTACAATTGAAAGGACTTAACGTAAGTATTATGAAATTTGACGGATACTTGAACCAAGACGCTGGCACATTAAATCCATTCAGACATGGGGAAGTGTTCATTCTTGATGATGGAACAGAATCTGACATGGATCTTGGAACGTACGAACGGTTTCTTGGTATTAATTTGACAAAAAATAATTATTTAACGGGTGGGAAATTGTTTAGTCAAATCTTGAACCGGGAGCGGCAAGGTGGTTATTTAGGAAGGGATGTGCAATTCATCCCTCACGTAACGGGAGAAATTAAACGGTTTGTTCGAAATTTGGCCATGACTTCAAAAGCAGATGTGGTTTTCGTTGAAATTGGCGGCACCGTAGGAGATGTAGAAAATAATTATTTCATTGAAGCCATGCGCGAATTACAGTATGAAGAAGGAAAAGATAATGTTATCAACGTTGCATTAACTTATGTGATATCACCGAAGTTTCTTGGAGAGCAGAAAAGTAAAGCTGCACAGCTAGGATTAAAATTATTGATGGGTGCTGGAATTCAACCAGACATCATTGCTTGTAGGTGTGACAATGAAGTTGCACAGAAAGTTCGTGAGAAAATATCTGTATCCGCGAATGTGCCTGTTGACCGAGTAGTAAGTGTACATGATAGTGAAAGTATTTACCTTATCCCACGAATGCTTGAGCAGGCACATCTAGCTGACCAAACTATCGATATGCTACATTTACGCGATCGTGTTAAACCTGATTACCTGGAGAGACAAAAATGGGAACGGTACGTTCAAAAGATTATGCATTTGAAACAGGAAGTTACCATTGCAATGACTGGCAAGTATACGGCGCTACGTGACTCTTACGCGTCAATAATTAAAGCGTTAGAACATGCAGGGACACATACTGGAGTTAAAGTCAATTTGAAATGGATTGATACGACAGATTTGGATGAATTTGCAACGAAAGAAGCGTTGAAAGATGTGCAAGGTATCATTGTACCTGGCGCTTTTGGTAGTAGAGGAAGTGAAGGAAAAATAAATTGTATAAAATATGCCCGAGAAAATAATATCCCTTACTTAGGATTATGTTACGGATTTCAAATGGCGTTGATTGAATATGCACGCAACGTTTGTAAATTGGAAGGTGCCAATTCAACTGAAATTGACAAGCAATGTAGACATCCCGTTATTGATTTGCTTCCTGAACAGGAAAATATTGAAACATTAGGTGGTAACATGCGACTTGGCGGTTTTGACGTTGAAATTAAAGAAGGAAGTAAAGCTTCTACGTTGTATAATGGATTTCCCGTTCGTGAAAGGTTCAGACATAGGTGGGAATGTAATCCCTCCTATATCAAACAATTTGAAGAGAATGGATTAGTTTTTTCTGGGAAAGCGCCAGGTAGAGAAATTATGCAAATTTTGGAATTGCCAAGTCACCCCTATTTTGTTGGAGTGCAATGTCACCCTGAATTTACTTCCAAACCATTACAGCCAAATCCATTATATTTAGGATTTATGAAAGTGGTAGTTGAAGCCAATCCATCACAATCTTTATAAAACCCCTAAAATTCTAGGCAGTAATGTCTAAAGAAAAGCTTCTTCATTGGTATGAGAAGAATGTGATGAAACTAATATTTGTAACGATAGCTTTAGTTCTCTTTGCATTTATTCAAATTGGTATGCAATTTGCAGCCACTGGCGATTTTGTGAACAAAGGAGTGAGCTTAAAAGGTGGTTCAAGTATCACTATTAATCAAGTACATTCGGTGTCCGATTTGCAAGCTTTCCTGGAAACTGAATTTCCTCGTGGAGATGTACAAGTAAGAAGTATCAATCAAGGCGGGAAACAAATTGGATTAACAATTGACGCTGATGCACAAGAGGAGGAGGAAATTAATTTCTTAACAAATTCCATTACCACGAAATTAGGATTAACTGAGGAAGATTATACAGTTGAAGTAATTGGATCAAGTTTAGGGAAAAGTTTTTTCAGGCAAACTATAACAGCTTTACTGGTAGCATTTTTCTTAATGGGACTTGTTGTTCTTATCTATTTCCGATCTTTGGTACCAAGCATCGCGGTCATTGCTGCTGCGGCATCTGATTTAATCGTTACTGTTTCTATATTTAATTTGACAGGTATCAGTTTATCAACAGCCGGAGTTGCTGCATTTTTGATGTTAATTGGTTACTCGGTTGATACTGACATGCTTCTTACAACTAAAGTGTTGAAAAGGAAACATTTGCCATTCATGCAACGAGTAGAAGAAGCTATGAAAACTGGAGTGTTAATGACAACTACCACATTGACGGTTATTCTCATCGCATTAATTTTTGTGAAAAGTGTCGTTATTAAACAAATTATGGTAATCTTATTGATTGGATTAATTGTTGACTTTTTCATGACATGGATTCAAAACGTGGCCATATTGAAATGGTACCTTAAACAATGAAAAAATTATTCAAGAATGGACGTGTAATTTTGTTGATTATCTTTTTAATATTTTCTTTAGTGTCAATAAGACCAAGTCCAGGAGCTGAGGGATTAACCATACTTGGAATCACGCCTAATTCGACAGCTGCTGATTCAGGAATTCCTCTGCCGAAAGCTGGCATTTCTCCATTATTGAAAGAAAGGATTGTTAGTGTGAACGGGTTACCACTTGCTTCATTGGCAGAGTACTCTTCTGTTGAAAATGGTTTAGTTGTAAACACTAGCGTCATCATTGAAACGAATGAACGAGTGTATCGAGTTTTGGTTCCTGAAAGTAAAGATTTAGGATTACGATTAGGGGAACCACCTACATCGAATATTCGGAAAGGTCTTGATTTAGCAGGAGGTACTCGTGTCTTATTACAACCAACGGAGCAAGTTTCTCAGGAAGATCTTGAATTGATTGTATCAAGTTTGGAAGAACGACTAAACATTTACGGGTTAAGTGACATCGTCGTTCGACAAGCAAGTGATTTGGCTGGTCAATATTTTATTGTTGTGGAAATTGCCGGTTTAAGTGAGGAAGAAGTTACACAACTTGTTTCAGAGCAAGGAAAATTTGAGGCAAAGATTGGCAATGAAACTGTTTTTATCGGCGGGAAAAATGATATTACTTACGTTTGTAGAAGTGCAGATTGTTCAGGCATTGATCCTCAGCAGGGATGTGGAGATTATGAAACGGGAAGTTCGTGTAGATTTTCATTTAGTATCAGTTTATCACCTGAAGCTGCCCAGAGACAGGCAGACATTACTGGAGCATTAGCAGTTGTGAATGATCAAGGTCAAACTTATTTAGAAAAAGATTTAGACTTATATTTGGATGATCAAATTGTTGATACGTTAAGAATTGGTGCGGAATTGAAAGGTCGGGCAACAACTGACATTCAAATTTCTGGTTCTGGGGAAGGAAGAACTCAGCAGGAAGCAGTACAAAATTCTTTAACAAACATGAAAAGATTACAAACAATCATTATCACTGGAAGTTTACCGGTAACATTAGATATCGTAAAAGTTGATGCGTTAAGTCCTACATTAGGAAAAGCATTTTTAGACAATGCGATTCAAGTTGGATTACTAGCACTGCTTGCTGTAGCTACTATTATATTCATACGATATCGAAAATTTATTGTCACAATCCCCCTTGTCATTACTTTATTATCAGAAGTTATTTTAATTCTTGGATTCGCTGCATTAGTAGGTTGGAACTTGGATCTCGCGTCACTCGCAGGTATCATTATTGTAGTAGGGACTGGTGTTGATCATCTTATTATTATTACTGATGAGATATTAGGCGGTGAAGTTGTCCATGACTGGAAAAAGAAAATCAAAAACGCAATGTTTATTATCATGGCTGCATACTTTACCACTGTTGTTGGAATGATTCCGTTATGGTTCGCTGGTGCTGGGTTGTTGAAAGGTTTCGCGTTCACGACCATCGCAGGTATATCATTCGGGGTGTTGGTGGTACGACCGGCATACGCAGCAATGTTAGAAACATTATTACAAGATTAACATGGGACGAACTTCAAAAAGAGCGATTTTGTTTGCGTTATTGAGTACAATTTTTGTGACAGCTGGGCAATTTTTATGGAAAATTGGTTCGCATGGAACTGATTTACTTGCGTATCTAAATGTTCCATTTCTTGCTGGAACTGCTTCGTACGGATTAGCAATGATTTTATTTTTACGGGCTCTTCGTGACGGAGAATTAAGCGTTGTGTACCCCATCATGGCGAGTAGTTTTGTTTGGATTATCCTTAATAGTCCATTTGTGGGAGAAGTAGTTTCATCTCATCAATGGATTGGTGTCATTACTATATTATTTGGTGTGAGCTTAATTGGTTATGGAAGTGATATCCGTGATTAATCTTCTTGCATTATTTTTATTGCTTATCGGGACATTTTTGGGTGCGTACGGAGCGTTGTATTTTAAGAAAGGAAGTCAAGTAAAACTAAAGAATTTATTTTCGGATTTGAACATTATTACCGGTATATCATATTACGGAATTTCTGGTGTGTTTTATTTGTCTGCATTGAATTTAGAAAAATTAAGTGTTGTGTACCCGTTCGTTTCTTTAACCTATGTATGGACAGTGATATTATCAATTAGATATTTACAGGAAAAAATGAACAGGTTCAAATATTCAGGATTAGCATTGATTCTTATTGGGATAATTATTATTGGTGGGAGTTAATTTCTCACTCTCTGTTCAACATAGGGTAGAATAAATGCAAATGCAAAGACAATTCCAATCATTATAGGGTTATGTGGCATAGTGGAAACAAACGGTAAATCGGCAATGATTTTGTTTGCAACCATGGCCATCGTCAACGCATTAACAAAAGCGATTACCGGAAGTAAAATTGCAGCGGAGATGTGATGTTTCTTATCTAAATAACCAATATCT